>JBBRHB010000099.1:0-11340 GCA_038223355.1 Chloroflexales bacterium | reverse complement strand
CCAGCATCGCCCATATCCAGACCGTGGCTCTGCCAGTAGCTCAGAAAGGGCTCACAAACGCTATGGCTAGTTTCAGCAAAGAAGCGACAGCCGGCTGGGGTGCTTGCGGCGCGGGTTCCATGCCAGTCTCGACCGAGTTGCAGGAGTGCGTCGGCTCCTATACGCCCCAGTTGAACCTGAAAGGGTGTTGCGGCGTTGGGATGCAACTCCAGGCGGGTGCGCTCGAAATGTTGCGTCGTCCAAAGACCATCGGCGGTTTGTTCGGGTTGAGCGGGCGAGAGGGGATAGCCAAAAACTGGGAGACCACCATTTGCTTCCCAGTAGGGGCGAAACTGCGGGTCAACGCAGTCTGTAATACCCGGTACGTTAAGGCAGAGTGGCTCGGTGGCCGCCCAAACGGCGTGGCTCTGCAATGGGAGCAGGGCTATAATGAACACCGACAGAGTCAATAGTCGTAGACGCATTACTTGGAATCTTTCTCAGTATCGCTGTGCGGGAAGGTGCAAAACGGGAACGTGCAACGGCACGCTCCCGCAATCAGTCCCTGCTACCGCGTGGTGCTACTATGCACTACCCTCACGCGAAACATTTCGTTGAGCAACTGGCCCGGTCGTACGTCGGGCCATTGCCCGCAAGGCGCTGGCTACGAACAGAGCCTCAATGATCAGCGATGCGACCCCCAGGGGTTCCAGCCAATCATCCGGCTTGAGACCGGGCAGACCAACCGTGCGGCTGACAATGTACATAACAAATGCGCCGCCTGCGACCAGCAGGCCGAGTGCCCAGCCCCAGCTGCGCGAGCCACGGTAGATTCCAATTGCAGCGACCAAGGCACCCAGCGCGTTAGCAACAAATAACAGCCCTTTGTAGGTTGCATCGCCAAAGCTGCTCGGTGCATCGATCGCGTGAATAAGTCCGGTCAGCAGGATCAAGATGATCCCGGCCCACATGACCTTCTTAGATAGTGCGCCTGAGTCCATACTTCTCCTCCTCCTCTTTCCGTGGGTAAGGATACCGGAGATAAATTGGACTTCCATTGGAACAGGTTCGTAGATTTCTTATCTTTTTCCAATGCTTGGTATGGGCCTATCTAAATGGCGCTCCAAACTGGCCCGCTAGGAAACGCGAATCGATCCAATGATTCTGGTCGCATCGTGATGCTGTAGCCCGGCTGGCGTGGCGGCATATAGCGTCCTTTCCGGATGATTACCGGCTCGAGAAAATGCTCGTGTAAATGGTCAACGTATTCGACCACCCTATTCTCTAGCGACGCGCTCACACAAACATAATCGAAGATCGACAGATGCTGGACATATTCGCACAAACCAACGCCGCCCGCATGTGGGCAGACTGGTATCCCGAACTTGGCCGCCATTAACAACACTGCCAGCACCTCGTTGACCCCTCCTAAGCGGCAACTATCGATCTGACAAAATTGGATGGCACCAGCCTGTAGCAACTGCTTAAAGATCACGCGGTTCTGGCAATGTTCGCCGGTGGCCACGCCAATCGGTGCAATCGCCCGCGCGATGGTGGCGTGACCTAAAACGTCATCGGGGCTGGTAGGCTCCTCGATCCACCAAGGGGCATAGCGGGCCAACTCCTGCATCCGTGCAATCGCCTCCTGCACATCCCAACGTTGGTTAGCGTCTAGCATGAGTTTGCGATCCTGGCCGATTTCTTCTCGCACGATCGCCGCCCGCCGTAGATCATCTGCACTATCCGCACCGACTTTGAGCTTGAAGTGCGTCCAGCCAGCGGCTAATCCTTCCCGGCAGAGCCGCCGGATCTTCGCATCGTCATAGCCCAGCCAGCCGGCTGAGGTAGTATAGGCAGGATAACCATGCTGGCACATTTCGGCCTCGCGTTCAGGCCGCGTCGCGGCATTCGTCCGCAGGATGGTGAGCGCCTCATCCGGCGTCAGCGCATCCGTGATGTAGCGAAAGTCGATGCAGCCGACGAGCTGCTCGGGGGTCATATCGACCAACAGCTTCCACACCGGCTTGCCCTCGACCTTCGCATACAGATCCCAGACAGCGTTGACGATAGCCGCCGTTGCCAGGTGGATCACACCCTTCTCCGGCCCCAGCCAGCGTAGTTGACTATCGCCGGTGATCATTCGCCAGAAGGCCCCCATATTGGCGGTAAAGGCTTCGAGCGTCTTCCCAATCACCAGCGGCGCGAGCGCATGGATCGCGGCGACACACACCTCATTCCCACGACCGATTGTGAACGTTAGCCCATGCCCTTCAAGCCCGGCTGGTCCATCTGTCGTGAGGACGACGTAGGCTGCTGAGTAGTCGGGATCGGGATTCATGGCATCGGAGCCGTCCAGCGACCGCGATGTCGGAAATCGAATATCCTGGGCGACGACACCAGTAATCATAAGCGGCATGCAACTTCTCCTTGGCGGGTTACTTAGCTGATCACGACCAACTCCAACCCAAGTAGACGCGCTAGTTTGGCGAGCTTGCTGACCTGATGACCTATGCCCAACGCCACATGGTGCGTTGGCCCTTCGACACACCAGCGGTCCATAAACTCTGCCGGGCCGGCACTAAATTTGAGCCGCGAGTTAGTATTGCCGATACGCATGACGGGGCCTGGCAGCGCCGTGCCTTCGGCTGCTAAGAGCTTCAAGCGTCCGTCCGCCGTTTGGGTCATACCCAAGATCGTGATTGGACCGGTTTTCACCCTGAACTCCACCGAAAGACCGTAGCCACGTTTGCCGTGGTATAAGCCGAGGCCACGCAGGACTGGACGCGTATCGCTAATGGCAAGGTGACCGGGACCATCGTGGCCCATTAAGATAAAATCTTCCTTAAAGTCCATCGCATAGAACTCGGTGAAGGAGCCACCTGCCTCCAGCCGGTCCATAATCAGCATTGCCATGCAGGTCTTGAGGTCGCCCTCGCCCGAGGCCGGGATACCACGTGCGGTCAACAGCGAATTTCCGACGATCAGTGCTGCTCCAAGCTGCTCATTCGCATTGCCATCGCTACCACGGTAGTAGTAGGTTAGGCCATCAAGGGCAAAATCGGCAACCAGCCGGTCCAGTCCGCAGGCCACACGTGCCGACCATGCAAACGCTTCAACTGTCACGGGTTGTGCGATCAGATCGCGCCCTGGCTCGGCAATATCGAAGACAGCGCGAATCTCATCCTGCTTGGCCCCGAGTTCTGCCGGCGTGACAGCATCAACGCGTGCCTGGAGGTCGTCCATCTCCAGCACTTCAATATGCATGCCGAGTTGCGCCTGATGCATCGTGAAATCAGAATACATGTCGAGCATGCCGGGATAAGTATGTCCCAGAAAGCCGACGCGTCCATACTGTAGACTACGCATCACGCCCGCTGCCGTTACCCACTCGCCGATAATGCCCCATGCGTGATCATCGTGATAGAGCATGCCCGATACGACGTTGAACGAAATCCGGGCGCGGGCAAAGGCACCGGCGATCTCCGGGACGCAACAGGCGCAACAGTTTGCCAGCCATTCGGCAGTATCGGTCTGCTCGTAGTCAAGCGCGGCCACCGGTTGCAAGTTAAGCACAAGTACCGGTACCTTCGGGCGCTGTACGACCGGAAGCACCTGCGAGGATGTGGCATAGGTCCCGACATAGCAGATCAAAAGATCGAGGTCAGCGTGACCAAAATGATCCCCGGCCGACCGAGCCGCAAGGGCTGTGTCGACCAAACCGGCCGAAATGATCGAGCAGCCAAACGACTGGAGTTGCTTTTCGATATCATGCTGGTAGCCAGTTAACCGGTCACGCAGCCCTGAAAACTGGGGCCAATATGCTGCAAGACCGATACCGAATACGCCGACGCGCGCTGGCAAGCGTTGTTGACGTTCCATCCTGCTCTGCTCCTTCGCACCCCATCTCGCCCACCATCGAGAGTTAACGTTCTATCTACCGTCAAACCAGCTCGACATTGACCCCTTGCTCGCGCAAAGCATTGACCACTGCAATCGGTGCACGTTCATTAGTGAAGATCCGGTCGATCTCATGCGGTAGGGCAAACGCACTGAAGGCTATAGCACCAAACTTGCTGGCATCGACAATGCCTACGACCAGACCCGCCGCGCTTACCATCTGCTGCTTCAATTGCGCTTCGTCAATGTCAGACTCCATCAAGCCGTCAGCTCCAGTCACACCACGTGCTCCGAAAAAACCGATGTCAACGCGTAGCCGCCGGAGCAAATCGTAATTGAGGCTGCCTACGAGCGAACTAGAGCGGCGCTGCATTGTTCCCCCAACAACCATGGTGGTAATGCCCGTGCAAAAGTTCAATTCGAGCGCCGTATATAAACCATTGGTAACAACGACGACCTCTGTACGGTCTTTAATCAGCCGTGCGACCTGCAGCGCGGTCGTGCTAGCATCTAAGAATATACGCTGCCCAGAATGGACCAGCGCTGCTGCCGCCTCAGCGATACGTCGTTTCTCCTCAAGGTGCTCTTGCTCCCGTACCGCAAAGTGCAATTCGAGCCGTCCTCGTCCTGAGACGATGGCACCCCCATGGACACGCGTCAACACGCCCTGTGCCTCAAGCACATCCAGATCTTTTCGTACTGTCACTTCCGAAACGCCGAGTACCTCGCTTAGCTCGCCGACCGACGTGCGATCCCGTGCGCTCAAGTAGCGGAGGATCTGATCACGACGTCGTTCTGGCGATATCCCCTGCTCAGCCTGAGACATAGCTTTTCCCCACGCATCCGCAAGCTGTTATTTGGCAACAGCTTCCCCTGCATCATACTCACCGCCTAGGCCAGCGTCAAGCCGGTCGTAAGCAAAAGCAAAAGATGATGCGTTGAGGCTCTTGACTTCTGCTAAATGATATGCTAGCGTAACCCAAAAGAAAATGAAACGTTATGGCCACATTTCGATTCTCATGAGGCCCTATGCGCGACCAAGCTCCTGTGATGGAGGTCCATCACCTCTCCAAGCTCTTTGGTGGGGTGCATGCTCTCAAGGACGTTCAACTCGAATTGCAGTCCGGAGAAATTCACGCCCTTCTTGGTGAGAATGGGGCCGGTAAATCGACTCTCATTAAGATCATGACAGGCTTTTACCAGCCTGACGCAGGTGAAATCGTCTTCGAGGGCCACCCCGTTCATTTTGGCAATACCCGCGACGCCCAGATGGCCGGCATAGTTGCCATTTATCAGGAGCCCAGCCTCTTTCCCGACCTTGATATTGCCGAGAACATCTTTGTTGGCCGCCAGCCGGTACAGCATGGCCGAGTTGCTTGGCGGCAGATGTATAGTGTTGCGTCGGCGTTGCTGGAGCAACTTGGTACAGCACTTGATCCACATACCAAAGCGCGTGAACTGAGTGTTGCCCAGCAACAAATGGTGGAGATCGCACGGGCGATCTCCATCAACGCCAAAGTATTGATTATGGATGAGCCGACCTCGTCGCTCACACAGAGCGAAGTCACTGACCTCTTCACGATTGTCCGGCAACTGCGAACCGCCGGCACGGCTATCATCTTCATCTCGCATCGCCTGGAAGAACTTTTCGCCCTGGTTGATCGGGTCACCGTGTTGCGAGACGGTACCTATGTCGCTACGCAGGCGATGGAGCACGTCACAACCGCCGATTTGATTCAGATGATGGTGGGTCGTACACTGAATGAACTGTTTCCGAAGCAAGCAGTAGTGCCCGGGGCCATCGTTTTGGAAATAGAGCAGCTGGGAGGTGTGGGCGGCTTCACCGACGTGTCCTTTACCCTACGGCAGGGTGAAATCGTTGGGATGGCCGGCCTAATCGGCGCGGGGCGAACGGCCGTGGCACGCACACTCTTCGGCATCGACCCGGCTGCCAGCGGGACGATCAAGCTAGATGGTCATACTGTTAGCATCACGAGCCCCCAGGTCGCCATGGCGCTCGGCATTGGCTATGTTCCCGAAGATCGCAAACAGCAGGGTCTCGTACTTGAAATGAGCATTGCCAATAACATTTCGCTACCGGTATTGTCCCAGCTATCGTCCCACGGCTGGTTGAGTCCACAGCGTGAGCTGCAACTTGCCGAAACGGGCGCGCAAAAGCTGGAGGTCAAGATGGCCGGTGTTTGGCAGCAGGCCGGGCAGCTCTCGGGCGGTAATCAACAAAAAGTGGTGCTGGCGAAGTGGCTAAGTACCAATCCCCGTCTCCTTATTCTTGACGAACCGACACGCGGCATCGACGTCGGCACCAAAGCGGCAGTTCACCATCTAATGAGCAACTTGGCGGCGCAAGGAATGGCCATCCTGATGATCTCTTCCGAGCTACCCGAAGTATTAGCCATGAGCGACCGAGTACTCGTCATGCGCGAAGGACGCATCACAGCGCACTTCAACCGCATGGAGGCGACCCAAGCAAAGATTATGGCGGCTGCCACAGCGGCCTGATGACCGCGTCGCATGCCAGAGGGATCGATGATGATGCGAGGATTGGACGTGCCACACGGTCGGCGTGCAGGGCTGCTTCAGGCCGTCATTAAGTTCAGGGAAGTCGGCATTCTTGTCTTTATTGTTGCGCTCGCCATTGTGGTGACACTGCGTACGCCGGCCTTCTTGACGCTCGATAACTTTCGCGACATCCTACTAAACATCTCGATCCTGGTGATCGTCGCGCTGGCGCAAAGCATGGTCATCATCACACGCGGGGTCGATCTGTCTGTTGGCTCGATCATCGGCCTGACGGCGATGATGGTGTCGTTCGTTGTTGTCGCCTTCCCCGCCCTGCCCGGTCCGCTCACGATGGTCTTGGGCATGCTGCTTGGCACGGTCCTAGGCAGCTTCAATGGCGCGATCATCTCTTTTGGCGGTGTGCCGCCGATCATTGCAACCCTTGGGACGCTCAGCATCTACCGCGGCCTAGTCTTTCTCTACAGTCGTGGCACCTGGGTTAATGCGTCGCAGATGCCACCGGGCTTTCGGCAGCTTGCCAAAGGCACGCTGCTATTCCTGCCGCATATCATTCTCTTAGCGATCATCGTCGTGGCAGCCGTGTACTACTTTTTGCGCTACACCCGTACCGGCCGCGATATATACACGGTTGGCAGCAATCCCGACGCAGCTCACTTTGCGGGTATCCGGGTGCAGCGCGTAATCTTTCTGGTGTATATGCTCTCTGGCTTGCTCTGTGGTCTGGCGGGCGTGTTATGGGCGTCGCGCTTCGAGGCAGCGCAGACCAACACGGCGGCGGGCTTTGAACTGCAAACCGTTGCGGCCTCGGTCGTCGGCGGCGTCAACATCTTCGGTGGCAGTGGTAGCGTGCTCGGTGTCGTGCTTGGTGCATTTCTGCTTGGCACAATCCAAAACGCACTCACCCTCGTCGGCATTTCACCCTTCTGGCAGTTAGCCGCGCAGGGTCTGCTTATTTTGCTCGCCGTGATCGTTGACTCGACCATCTTACGCCGCTTGCAGCGCTTCGCATCGGGAGCACAACGCCTATGACAAAGCCAGTTGGTCCGGCTGCCACGACGCGGCAGCGCACGCACCCAGCCGGCGATACCCTTGCTCGCGCACTGGTCCGCTGGGAATGGCTATTGGTCGTGCTCATCATTGCTGTGACAGTGCTAAACACGCGGCTCTCGCCATTCTTCCTCCGCACCAACAATCTCTTGCGGACTACCTCGGACTTCATGGAGATTGGGATCATGATGCTGCCGATGGTCTTCATTATCGTGACGGGCAACATCGATCTATCGATCGCCTCAACGCTAGGCCTATCTGCCTCCTTAATGGGCCGTTTGCATATCGTCGGCGTGAATATCTGGCTTGCAGCTGCAGTAGCCTTGGTGGTTGGTGCCTTGGCAGGCTTGCTCAACGGTCTGCTTATCGCCAAGCTCCGCTTGCCCGCACTCGTGGTAACCCTCGGCACCTTCTCGTTCTACCGCGGTCTGGCCTACGCGCTGCTCGGTGATCAAGCTGCCCGCGGCTACCCGCCGGCGTTCACGTATCTTGGGCAGGGTACGTTGGGGCAGACGCGCGTTCCGGTTGCGCTCCTGATCTTTGCACTGCTGGCACTAGGTTTCGGCCTTGTGCTCAACCGCATGACGTTTGGTCGTTATCTCTACGTGATCGGCAACAACGAGGAGGCGAGCCGGTTTTCGGGAGTGCCAACTGCGCGCATCAAAGTCGCGATGTACGTCCTGTCAGGCTTCATGGCTGCGCTGGCCGGACTGATCTTGGCTGCTAGGTTTGGCAGCACACGTCCCGATATCGGTACCGGGCTGGAACTAACCGTGATTACGGTCACGGTGCTTGGTGGCATTAGCATCTTCGGTGGCAGCGGCACAATGGTCGGTGCCATCCTCGCGCTGGTGCTGATTGGGATTCTGCGTTTTGGGATGGGCCTCGTCAACATTCAGGGCCAAGTGCAAGATACCGTGATCGGCTCGTTACTGATCCTCTCTATTTTGTTGCCCCGGCTCGTCGGCCATCTCTCGAGTATACGCTCCTGGCGCATGGCAACGCTTGGCCAGATCGGCCTTGCCATCCTGGTCGTATTGCTGTTTGGCTGGTTCTTCTTCTGGTCGCGGACCCTAATCCCGGCAAAGTAACAGAAAGGAGTATACATATTCGTCAGACAGTTCGGGAACTGCCCAAATCGGTTCGGTGCGGATTTTTTGTCCCTCGATACCTTACTAGGAGGCCACTAATGTTCAAAAAAGGTCTGAGGCCATTCCTCATCCTCGTCGTACTCGCGGTTTTGTCCGCCTGTGGCGGGACAGCCACGACCACGAGCACAGCTACGCAAAGCTCGGCCGCTTCAACTTCAGCCACGGTGGCTGCGGCCGACACAAGCGCCGCAACTATGGCAGCAGCGACGGCAGCCATGACTGAGGCGGCAACCGGTGCAGCAACTATGGCAGCGGCGACGGCAGCCATGACTGAGGCGGCAACCGGTGCAGCTTCTACTGCTGCCGGGGGTAGCGCAGCCGGTGGAGCAAAGACGTATATCCTTGTGCCCAAAGCGCTGGGCAACCCGTATTTCGATACGGCCAACAAAGGTGCGCAGCAAGCTGCGAAGGAATTGGGCGTTACCGTGACCTATCAGGGACCGGCGACTGCCGACGCGACGCAGCAGATCCAACTGATCAACTCGCTGATTGCACAAAATGTGAGTGGCCTCGCGATCTCTGCCGATGACTCCGATGCCCTGGTACCGGCGGGCAAGCAGGCGATGGATGCAAAAATCCCCGTGGTGACCTGGGACTCGGCAATTGCTCCCGGCGGTCGCATGGTCCATATCAATCAAGCCGTGGCTGCCGATATTGCCGCCATTCAGATCAAAATGGCCTCTGATCTGGCCGGCGGCGCAGGCAAGATCGCCATCCTCAGTGCGACCTCTACCGCTCCTAATCAGAACGAGTGGATCGGCCTGATGAAGGAAGAACTCAAGAAGCCTGACTACGCCAAGCTTCAGTTGGTGGATACGGTCTATGGCGACGATCAGGATGAGAAGAGTTATACCGAGGCCCAAGGCCTAATGAAGAAATACCCGGACTTAAAGGTGATTATCGCCCCGACTACTGTTGGTATTGCCTCCTCCGCGCGTGCCGTGCAAGATGCGAAGCTGGTTGGCAAGGTCTTCGTGACCGGTCTCGGCACGCCCAACCAGATGCGCGACTATGTCAAAAGTGGTGCGGCTCCCCAATTCGCGCTCTGGAATCCGAGCGACCTCGGCTACCTCGCGATCCAGACCTTGAACGCAATTTCAAGCGGCAAGATCAAAGGTCAGCCCGGGGACACGTTTACCGCCGGCAAGCTCGGTTCCTACACCATAGATAAGGATGGGGTCGTTCTGCTGGGCAAGCCAACGGTTTTTAACAAAGATAACATCGACCAGTTCAACTTCTAAGCAATGGTTACTTGGCTGCTCGTCAAGAGATATGGTCGGGCAGCCATCGGGTAGGAGGAGCTATGTCCAACGCGGTTCCTATAACCAAGCAGCTTCAAGATGCCTATGTCCTGGCTCAAGAGCGCTATGCCGCACTCGGTGTCGACACGGAGCAGGCCCTCGCACAACTAGCCCAGATTTCTCTGAGTCTGCATTGCTGGCAAGGAGACGATGTCGCTGGTTTCGAGGCACCCGATGCCGAACTCACCGGTGGCATTGCGGCGACCGGCAACTATCCGGGCAAGGCCCGCAACGCCGCCGAACTGCGCAGCGATCTTGATCAAGCCTACCGTCTTATCCCGGGGCGGCACCGCTTGAGTCTTCACGCGATCTATGCCGAACCCGGCACCACCCCTGTAGAGCGTAATGCACTGCGGCCGGAGCACTTCGCCTCCTGGGTCGATTGGGCCAAAGCCAATCAGCATGGGCTTGACTTCAACCCGACCTGCTTTTCACATCCGCTCTCCGATAGTGGGTTTACCCTGGCCAGTTCCGATCCTCAGATCCGTCAGTTCTGGATCGAGCACTGCATCGCCTCCCGCAAGATAGGCGAGTCTTTCGGCCGCGAACTGGGCACGCCCTGCGTAACGAACATCTGGATTCCCGACGGCTTCAAGGATACGCCCGTCGATCGTACTACTCCGCGCCGCTTGCTCAAAGCGTCGCTGGACGAGGTCTTTGCTGTACCGATTGATCGCCAGTACAACCTAGACGCGGTCGAAAGCAAGCTATTTGGCCTCGGCTCCGAAAGTTACGTTGTCGGCTCCCACGAGTTTTATCTCGGCTACGCCCTCACTAACGGCATCCTGCTCTGTCTTGATAGTGGCCATTTTCATCCTACCGAGCTCATTTCCGACAAGCTCTCAGCGGTACTCATGTACGCGCAGGGGGTAGTGTTGCATATCAGTCGTGGCGTTCGCTGGGATAGTGACCATGTGGTTACCTTCACGGACGAACTCCAGACGATTATGCACGAGGTCATTCACGGGGGCCAGCTGGAGCGCATACATATCGGCTTAGATTTCTTTGATGCCAGTATCAATCGCATCGCCGCTTGGGTCATTGGTTCACGTAACGTCCTACGCGCAGGATTGCTCGCCCTGCTGACGCCGATTGACCGGTTACGACACTTCGAAGTTGATGGTGATTACACTGCCCGCCTCGCCTTGCTCGAAGAGCTGAAAGGCTTGCCCTGGGGAGCTGTTTGGGACCACTTCTGCGTGCAGCAGAACGTTCCGGTCGGTGTCAGGTTCCTAGACGAAATTAAAGCTTACGAGGCGCAGGAACTTTCACAGCGTGTGTGAGGAGAACGCATTCATGTCAATAGATCCCTCGACCTTCAAGTATGTCCACTATGGCTGGGATGACGCCTATGCCGATCAGCTCGATCCGGTCGCGCGGCTGATCTACCGTTCTAATCTCTTAGGGGCCGACGGTCGCATTAC
>JBBRHB010000098.1:0-11371 GCA_038223355.1 Chloroflexales bacterium | reverse complement strand
TATGCTGCGGTTAAATAGCTGGGCTGCTCAGATCGCAGTCGCCATCAGTCGTCGAGCAGCGAAGATACTTGCATCACCGCCGGCAAGCTCGCGCAGAAGTGCCTCGACCACCATCATGCCTAAGCCTAGGCCGTGGCCGTTAAAACCGACGGCAAAGGCAATACGATCATCCCGTTGTAGGCGTCCCACCAGCGGCAGACCGTCGGTCGTGAAAGCCATCGTGCCACTCCAGCGCCGTTCGATGGTATGATTTGCTAAATCGGGAAAATGATGCTGGAGAAAGCCAGTGAGTGCGTCCTGGATGAGCGGCGTTGTGTGATCGGCATACGTGGTTTCTTGCTCAATGGCCAGGTTTCGATACCCTCCAAGAACGATGCGGCCATCCGGCAACTGTTGGAAATACTCGAAGCCATCATCACAGTAGCAAGAGCGTTCAATGAGTCGTGGTGCCGGTGCCGTAGCAATAACTTGCCCACGCCCTGGCAGTACCAGCCCCTCGAACTCTGGGACCAACAACGGCGTCCAGGCATTGGTGGCGAGGAACACCCGCTGGGCAAGCACATCGCCGCCGCGTGCACAGATCCGCACACCATCGGCCTCTGATGACAGATGGTAGACCTCGGCAAGTTCGCGCACGACTGCGCCACTATGATCGAGCAAGGCCTTGGTCAGCAGTGCGGCCTGAATCGCACCATCGTTGGGTATGCCGATTGCCGAGCCAAACCCACGTCCCAGCGGATCGTGCTCATACCATTCGACCGGCAGATCGTCCTGCTGCATCATTTCAGCCGAGCGGCGGATTTCCTCCGATTGCGTCGGTGTACAGGCGAGCAAGTAACTACCACAGCGCCGCACCGGTGTGCCTAAACGGCTCGCCCAGCCGACCATGGCTTCTCGATTTTCAACCGTAACCGCCCATAGCTCCCGAGTAGTTGCTCGACCATAGAGCTGGGCGGCGCTCCAGTACGAGTGGGCCACACCGGTAAGGAGCAAACCGCCATTTCGCCCCGACGCCCCACTGGCAGGATGACTACTATCCAGGACCAGCACCTGCCTACCACTTTGTCGTAAGCGCACCGCTAGGTACGCACCGATAATGCCGGCACCAACAATGACGATCTCGACGCGCGTCGGTTGTACCTCATGATCGTCTGCCGTTTGCCAAATACTGACACTCATACAACCTGCCCCTTCTGCTACAATCGCCTGCCGGTACTGCGGCCCTACACTATTGTAAAACATTCGGGCTGTGCTAAGATTTAGCGGCTTTGCCTGGATAAGCAAGGCTACGACACCAGGATGAAAGGGGAGATCATGGTGATCCCCCCGTAACCAGACGTACATAGGTTGGGGTGCGGCAAGGGATGATCATGATGATCCCCCCTTTAGAAGGTGAGCTTGGAATGACAGACCCACTTGAACGCCGAATTGTTCCTTTTTATGATGATGAGTTGATTGCCGTACAGCGCACTGATAGTACGATCTATGTGCTATTCACACGATTGTGTGAGAACTTGGGTCTGGCGCGACGATCACAGGTTCTACGAATTCAACGGCATGCCGTCCTGGCGAAAGGCTTGCTAACCTTGCCAGTAACAACCGAAGGCGGCCCCCAAGAGGCACAGTGCTTGCGTCTGGATCTGGTCCCACTATGGTTATCGGGACTGCAAGCTGGACGGGTGAAGACCGAAGTGCAAGCCAAACTGGTGCGTTATCAGGAAGAAGTAGCGGTCGTTTTATGGCAAGCCTTCAAGCCACAACTGATGGTCCAATCAGCAGCGGCAGATGCTATGGACAATGGCTTAGCCCTCCAGCAGTTGCAACAGATTGCCGAAATGGGACGAGCCATCACGCGTATGGCCGAACAGCAGATCGATTTGCAACGACAGCAACAGGCCTTAGTCCAGCGACTCGATGGCGCGGCCCGCGTTATTAAGGATGTGCAATGGCACCTATCGGACGTCCAGGTGCGCCTGGGTGTGTTGGAAGATCAGCTACAACCCGCAGCATATGTGACCGACCCACAAGCAACGGAGATATCCAACCGCGTCAAGGCCTTGGGCGAATTGCTCACGGCGCAGGGACCTGCCAAAAATCACTACCAGGGCATCTTTGCTGAGCTCTACCGGCGCTTCGGTGTGAGCAGCTATAAAACGGTGCATCTGGAGCAATATGCAGCCGTTCTCGCTTTCTTAGAAGACTGGCGCATCGCAGCTACACTACCCGCGAAGGCGGAATAGTTCAGAGCGGGTAGCCTATATAGCTCATACGTTCTAGAGGCGGTACCCCGACGTATTGGTGCTCAGACTCGACAAGCCATCTCCTATCGTGTACCCTCCCATCAATCGCGGCTCCGCCTCTGATCAAAAGGAATAGGCATGGTTACTGTGTGGGCAATTGCCACTAATAAAGGGGGTATCGGTAAAACGACCCTAACGGTGAACTTGGGAGCGGCTTTAGCAGACGCGGGCCAACGCATGTTGCTAATCGATCTCGATAAACAGGGCCATACGGGCCTCCACCTCGGCCACGCGCGTGAGCATGTTGCGCGCGATACAAGTTTGGTCGCGGTGGTCGAAAAGCAGCCAATCGCCGAACTTGCGCAACCAACCGCCTTTCCCAACCTGGATCTTCTGCCGATGCATCCTGACATGGTCAGCCTGGAGCCGCAACTCGGCAATCTCCGCTTGTATTGGTTACACCGCGCCCTTCAGCAAATCCCCGCCGACCGCTACGATATCGTACTGCTCGATACACCGCCAACCGGCAATCTCCTGACTGCCGCATTGATCGGTGCTTCACGTTTGCTTGTACCAATCATTCCTGAGCCCCTGGCACTGGAAGGACTGGGCGATATTCTAGCAACCGTGCAAGATGTGCGTGAAACCTTAGATGCCGGTCCTGAGCGAATTTACTTGATTATCAACCGCTGGCGTGCACAAACCAAACTGGCCCGCTCGATCCATGAAACCCTTGGCGAACTAGAGTTGCCTGCAACCATTATGAAGACCCGTATTGGTATTGACATTTCGCTGCCGGAAGCGTCCGGTGCACAACAGCCGGTCAGCTATTATCGCCCCCACAGTCGAGCAGCGCGTGAGTTCAAGGCACTGGCGCAAGAACTTCTCCAGGCAGAGGACAAGCATGAGTGATATCTTTAAGCAACGTATGCGCAATCTTAGCGCCACACCACGGCCGACCTCGGCCGCTACGACTGTGGACCAAGCGACCGGCAAAGAGATCGTTGTTCTGCCGGTCGAAGTAATCGCGCCCGATCCACTACAGGTACGCTTTCTGCCGAAGCCCGAAGACTTACTAATTGCCGAAGCTGCCGGCGATGCCGATGCCAAGATCATGCTGGGGGAGTTGCGCGCCCTGGGACAATCACTTGCCGAGCAGCAAATTCATCCTTTATTGGTATATCCAATTATCGAGGTCGATGAAGAGTATCCGCATGCTGAGTGGCGGATCCTCAGTGGTGAACGACGTTGGCGCGCTGCAGTTTTAACAAATCTACCCACGCTTCAGGCCATCCAACTCCCAAAACGACCCAATGACTCTGAACGGCTCGTTTTTCAATATTTGGAGAATGAGGCCCGTGCGGCCTTATCAGATCTAGACCGCGCCGAAGCTGCGCAACGCCTCAAGGATCAGTTGACTCAGGAGGCCGGCAAAGAGGTACCATGGGGCGAGGTTGAGACAAAACTTAATTTAAGCGAGTCGCGCCGGATTCAACTGATGCGGTTATATGATCGCCTGCCGGTTGAGACACGACCGCTCGTCCGCTCCTACCGCTGGCCGGAGCGAACCTTACGCCCCCTCCACAGCGCCATATTTAATGGCACGGTTCAACCTGATCAGGCGATCCAGTTGCTTGACGACCTACGGGTCCGCACTCAACGTGGGGATGAGATTTCTGGCACGTTGGTAGGGAAACTCGTCGCCGACCTAGAGCGTCAGGGCTATCAAGGCGAGGCCTGGCTTGACGAAGAGCGTGAGCGAGTACAGCGCATGATCAATCAAGGCAAGCAGCTCTTGAGGCGCGATCTATCGCAGCTCTCTCCCGAAGGCCAAGCAGCGCTTAAGCGCGATGTTCAGTTGTTACAGCGTGTGATTACAGATGTTGAGCAAGCCATCGGCTAGCTCAACACGAGCGGTATGCTGAGGGGGGTGTAACGGTTACACCCCCCTCAGTTATAGACAAGAGTGTGCTAGCTGTACAAACATTCAATAGCCACTTATACCAATTGGCTCAATCAATGTAGCATTAGCAGTTACGCTTGTGGGTCGCTCCATAGCTCGTAAGGCTCGCTCAGATAATGCTGCATCTATAGCTACTTGGTATTAGCTATAGATGAGCCTCTGTTGGACTTGAGCAACAGATTCGAACCCTAAAGCACTAGCGAGAGCTACATATGGAGATGTGGGTTCCAGCAGCACGTTCACTGCCGGATAGTGCAGCTTGGCCAGGGCGTCGCACACCATAATTAATAAGTCCCGGGCAATTAACGGCGAGGCCGTCGCCAGTAGGGCAATGAGGGGCACGTCACCATAGAGTGTTGTAAGGGCAACTCCCGCAATAGAGCGTCGTGCTTCGACCACTATCGAGCACGCCTCTAGTAACGTGCCCCATCGCTTAGTAAAAACGGCTAGGGTCGTATCAAAGGTTGCACCGAGCGTGGCACGAGCACCGGCAACAGTCAGCGCTTGCGTACCCTGTACAAGCTCAGCGACGGCCACCGCATCACGAGCATCTGGATAGCGCCATGTAAAGTAGGATGTAACCGGAGCGATGCGGCTTGGAGCATGTAACCAATTGAAGAGCGTACCAATAGTCGCCTGTTCCTCTACACTTTGCTTCGAGGCATGCAGCCACGCCAATGCAACCTCAATGCCTTCAACACGTTGTACCCTCACCAAGGCTTCGTACAAAGCTTCCCACGTTGCTTGCTCAGGCGCAGTAGTCCACGTTGGTAAACTCCACTCGCAGCCATTATCTTGCTTCAGCAGCATGATTGTTCCTAGAGCTACAGCACTCCACACAACGCGATAGCTTCGCCGCTTCGGTGTACGACTGGCTCCTTCATGTTCCGGCAAAAGTATCAGGTCGACGTACATGAGGTCTCTATCCTGTAGCGATTTATACGTACATCTCGTATCTATATTGACATAACGTTTGAGGGTTTATTGTAAGGTGGGATGACAGTTGTTGGGCCTTATTATGCGGGCTGTTACAGTGAGCTACTGGGAAGCTTGCACCAGACCCTCTTAGGTATTTGGTGTCCACGGAGCACTGAGCAACGGGTACGAGTCAGTATCTTCGGCAAGTAGATAGCGCCGGTCTCGTGATTGACCTTGAGTTCGTAGAAAGTGATGCTCAACCAAGTACTTCAGATCGGCCTGCACCGTACGTCTAGCTCGATCACTTGAAGCATTAATTGATTGCTCCAGCGTAATTTCACCAAGTCGTCGCGCCAACTCCAGCAAGACGCGCCTGGGCGGAGTCAAAGATACCAGATTAGGAGCATCTGGACCACGCATTGTTACGATCAGCGCCGCACCCGTGTCACGGAGTCCAAGCGTCGGCAAGTTATGCTGCTTAAGTAACGAGAAGACGGTGCGCAGCCCCATACCGAAAGCTTCGATATAACCCGACTGGAAGAGCAGTTGCGCGATAATCGGGTTGCGGGCATGGCTACCGCTATGCAGAATATTTTCAGGAGTTATATCTTTGGGTAAGCCACCCGGTGACCGCCACTCGATACGATCCATAAACATCGAGATTTGAGTACGGGCACCTACCCGATTATAATCACGATGGGTAACCGCATTGGCTGTGAGCTCACGCAACGCCCCTCGTGGGTATTCAGGTCGTTCCTCGCGTTGGGGCCCACCCTCAACTTTAATCCCACGCCGTGTGTTGCTCCACAAATATTTCTCTACTTCGTCGATCTGTTGAATCAACGTTCCACCATAGCGTGCAAAGTGGATCGGCTCGTCCGTCAAATCGCCGACGGTGCCCGGAAAGTGCGCCAGTGCGATATCGGTGTGTTCAAGAAAAGCCTGCGGCCGTCTGCCAAAGACCAATAACCCGGACATGCTCGGGGTCACGCGTCCTTCGTGCTCCACGAGGCAGCGCATCTCCCGCAAGAAAAGTTCCGGCTCGGTTTGCCCACCATCATACCGACCCGTTTCTACGGCACCTTTAATATGACGCGCCACCGCATCAAGATCGAGATCACTTACTTGTGCATTGGCAACCGGGAGCGTATCTACGCGCTCGTCGCTAATCTGCAGTGCCATTTCGGCCACGTTGCACCTCCACGCCTGATTCTAGCATACATCCTCACATCGCGGTCCCGGCACTCACCGACGCTTTTAAGGCGCAGCGCATACTCTAGCCTCTCCTAAGCAGTTCTGCGCAAACAATTCTGCGCAGAACTGCGCACAACCCACGACATACACAGCTGTTCCCGCCTTCTGCGCAGTTCTGCGCAAACGACACTGCATAGAACTGCGCACAACCCCACGACATACACAGCTATGATGGCCGCGAGGGTATGATTTCGCGCCCACCAGTCATATGCACGATTCTTTGCACAGAACTGCACTCTTTTGCACCCACTGCCTTCATATCAGCACATAAGCTGCGCACAAACGCCTATCAATCTGCGCGCTCTTTTCCTAAACTACATACAGGTTGCGAACATCGCGCAACTCCCGGCTTGATCGGCTCTAAGGAAGGAACCGCGCAGTGGCGCACGACCGGATCGTCAACCAACATCAGCCGGGGCTTGCACTCTACCCACGGAATCTTTCCTATGACTTGTTACCACTCATTGGTCCTTCGGGCTGGTCTTTATTACGGGCACTCCACGACCATGCCGATGAGCAAGCACTGACCTATCGCGGCACGCGGCCGATTGCTCCATCGGGCGAGGAAATGCAGGCACTGGCTGGCGTGGGCGAGGCCTCATTGCTGGTCATCAAGGAACTGCTTCACATTTGTGGTTGCCTCAGCTGGGAGGAGATACGAGGCAAGCAGGAGCCGCGACCTGGTCGGGAGCTTAAGCAGCCGCCGACGCGATCGCTTGTCTATTACCTCCATCCCCTTACTGGACTAACCATCACTATCCCGCTGGTACAACGGGTTATTCGGTATGCGCACCGCTCTGAGCGTGCTCAAGCATACCTCAAAGCGAATGGCTTATTTCGTGCCCAGCCCGCTTTTCTGCCCACTAGCGTCTGGCCATCGCTCCTGCCACATTTGATCGAGCAGCCCGACTGGCAGGCGTTGTTCGAGCAGATCCATGGTCAAGCGAAACACCATCAATACCGCGAAGCGGTTCGCCGCTGGATTACCACCGCAGCCCAGATCGTTGCAACTCTGGAGTTAGAACAACAAGGAGCCATACCACTACAGGCCACATATGTGATCGACCGTGCTCTCACGGTGATGGCACGGTGGCAACGAGTCGCTACCATTCCCTCATCAGGACAACCCGGTGTATTCGCCAGGAGTCAGGATGACTCTGCTCCAATTCCCCACACCCCCGTTAACGAATTAACAAATCAACCAAGGAATGAACAGGGACTTTTAAGAAAACGGGGAGGGGAACTAAAGACAGGCGACGGAGGAGCGAGAAACGGGGAGAGATCGGGACAAGAGGAATTACGGCAACAAGTCAAAGCAGCAAAACGTAAGGACCGCCGTGCAGATGCCGGCGTACAGGCTAGCTCACAGGCAGAAGCCGTTGCTCAGCCGACCTACGCACTGACTGACTCGCTACTACAACCGCCTGCACGCTACCCACAAAACGACAGATTAAAGCGAGATGATGGCCCGGCAGAAGCCGGATCAGCAGCTTTAGTGCAGGCAGAAGCCGCACTTTGGGCAGTCTTGCCAGAAATTCTGGCACCGACGGATGTGTCACCGTCATCCCCGTATTCCTCCTTACCGCCGTACTCGCCTACAGGCAGTGAGCAGCGCCAAGCACGCCGTCTGCTGCGCCATCATTCGTACTCCGCAATCATCGGTGCGCTCCGCGCGGCAATAGTTGCCTACCGGCCCGGACCTGGGCAACCGCCTGTGATCACACGCTTCGGTTTTGCAGCGGGGCTCTCAATGTTCCGCGCCACACTAGCCCGCTCGACGGATGACCCTGCGTCTCTCCGTTCCGATGCTCCGACAGCAGATGATGCTCAGCTCAGCTATACACGGCAAGGGGCAAAGCCAGATCCCCGTATGGCCGATTTCTGGCACGAATACGAGCGTGTAACGGCGCGCCGGTCTACCCGTGCCGAGCGCTACCGCATCGAACTCTTGGCGAGCGAGGTTGATTGGCATAATTTATTGATCTGGCTTGATCGTTGGGAGCGTGCACACACCGGAACGGCTGCGACGTTGACTCCCGGCTATTTTGAGGCGTGTGCTATCGCAGCTCCATCGGAGCGCGTACACCCGGCGATCCACCCTAGGAGCGATCTTCCGACTCTTCCACTTGCCGTCGTAGCGCCTCCTGCGCTGTCGCCTACGCAGCGTCATATCTATGATCGCCTTGTCACGTTAGGCATAAAAAAGGCCCGGGCCTTGGCCCTTTCACCTTCGACAACCATTGAGTTGGTGGAAGCCTGGGCACTTGCTGCTCGTGATCCATCGGTAAAAAGTCAGAGTGCCTATATCGCTGCTGGCGTTACCGGTGGCCAGCCCCCTAAGGCCGCACCCTGCCCAAATAATGGTGTATCTACCCCCACCATAATAGATAGAGTTGACATAATGTATGGAACTGGCAAAGAAAGTACTGCTACATCGGAACTCTGGTCGGCCTGCCTCAAACAGCTAGAGGGCCAGCTACCGCACAACGACTTCGAGACCTGGATTCGGCCTTGCTCTATTATTGAGCTTGATGAGAGCTTGGTGGTGTTTGCTGTCCCCAACATTTTTGTGCGCCAGGAACTGGAGCAGCGGTATCGTGCTATCGTCCAACGCGCCATCACTGCAGTTACTGGACAGCAGGTAGAGCCAATGTTCGTGATTGCGACGTGCCAAGCCCAAGCTATTTATCAATAAATGTGGGACGCGACATAGGTCGTGCGTTGTCGTAAAATAAGTGTAGACCGTAGCCGATATCACCTGTCAGGAGTTCATCATTCACAAATCCGAGCAGTATGGCATACTTAGCGAGAGGCGATGCAAGCGCTTCTCACTCGGCGTCACGATGCCACAACTTGCCCTCCATGCATCCTGTCATAGGACTAGTGGTTACGCCACGACGAGCGACGGGTAATGTTCAGCCGCGGTCAAATCCTGGCACTGGCGCTGCTGCTCGTTATCGGCATCGCCTTCCGCCTTGGCCCGCTGGTCATTCTTACCTTGCTGCTGCTGCTCAGTGCCTCTCTGGCGTGGTTCTGGAAAGGTGCTGTGCTATCCCGAATCACTTACCACCAGGAACTCAGTCAACACCACGCCTTTCCGGATGACATGGTCGAGCTCGCGATTCAGATTGTCAATCGCAAGCTGCTGCCCATCACTGCCCTCCGCGTGCAGGAACATGCGACCGTCGGCATCGACTGGAGCGCGACACACCGTGCGCAAGATTGGAAGCCGGGTTCCCAGACCCTGCAACGCGTAACCAGCCTGGGTGCTTACGAGTCCGTTCGTTGGCGTTATCAGCTGCGCTGTTCACATCGTGGCACATTCCGCTTTGGCCCAATCACGCTTGAGGCGGGTGACCCGTTCGGCTTTACCCTGCGCCAAGTTGAACTGACCGAACGTGTCGAATTGGTGGTGTACCCGCGCCTGCTGCCACTTTCCGAGCTCGGCCTTGTTTCGGGTCGGCCGCTGGGTGATAGTCGGAGCCGCCATTGGCTGTTTACCGATCCCGCACGGACGGCTGGAGCGCGCGACTATCGCTTCGGTGATCCCCTCAAGAGCATCCATTGGCCTGCCACGGCCCGCCGGGGCAGTCTACAGACCCGGATCTACGAGCCGACCATGAGTCTTGATCTTCTGGTCTTCCTAGATCTTGATACCGTCCTGCATGGGCGGGAAGGGCGACGGTCTCCTGCCGTAGAGCGGGCCATCAGCGCAACGGCCACTGTGGTGCAGGCTGGGTTGGCAGAGCGCTATCGCGCGGGCCTCTCCATCAACGGCATGCTGGAGTTTCGAAGCGGCTTGGTCAACATTCCCCCCAGCCGCAGTCCGGCACAGCTCACGGAGATCTTTGATGCGCTTGCCCGAGTCGTGCCCTACGCGCTACTGCCGATGCCCGACCTGTTACGGCAGGCCAAGGATGCGTTGCCACTGGGTGCCACAGTAGTGGTTATCAGTGTAACAGCGCCCGACGCGCTACGGGCGAGCTTGATGCGCATCCGGGATCATGGTAATCCTACAATCTGGCTATATCTCGGTGAGGAGGCACCGCCGGTCGTGCCCGGCGTCCAGGTGCAACACGCCCCGCCGCCCGTAGGAGCAAGCTGAAATGAACATGCTTGGCCTGTTGGCGCGCCTGATGCTTGCCGGCTTAGACCTAGCGCTACTCGGCCTCCTCTTGCTCCTCGTGCGGCTGCTGACGCAGCCCACACCTATCCCGCTAACGCTATTTGGCCTACTGGTCGCTTTGCTGGTGGGAGCGCTCTCGGTGGCCGGACCGCAGCGCTGGAATGACCACAGCATTGGGCGGCTTGCAGGTGCGGCGCTCGGATTGGTCGGTGCACTGGTGTTGGTGAAAGGCGGTCTCACTGCTACCTACTGGCCGTTTCGTGGCTGGGACCTGGTTGCACAACCGCTACTCCATCCGGCTGATCCTGACTCCGGTCGCGTCTACGTCGCGCTACTCTTCGCACTCGTTGCGACCTGGCGCGGGACCCGGCTCCACACGCTGACGCTGCTATCAGAGGTTCAGGAGCGCTTCAAGCGCGGCTTGCTGCTTCTGGGAATCTTGCAGATCGCAGCCGTGCTACTTCCCGAACCCTATCGCGCCGGTGCTAGGTTAGCTGCGACCGGCGCGGTTATCCTCTACGTGCTGAGCGGACTGCTGGCTCATGCCTTGTTTCGTGAAACGAGCGCCGAGCGTGAACGACAGCTTGCGTGGCGCAAACTCTTCCTATTACTTGCAGCTCTAAGTCTGCCGCTGGCCTTCACGCTTGCGCTTGCCGGTTGGTTTTCCAGCGATGCAGCAGCGCTTATCACGCGGGCGTATAGTGCCGTAGTGGACTTCATCTTGTTAATCCTGGCACCAGTGACAGCGCTGGTCTTCTCCTTGTTGAGTGCGCTGGCCCGCCTGCTGTTACATTCCGGCACCGGGCCGCCGGAGCCGCCTCGTCCGTTGCAACGCCCAATACCAGTTCCCTTGCCGCCACTTTCAGCGGC
>JBBRHB010000097.1:0-11498 GCA_038223355.1 Chloroflexales bacterium | reverse complement strand
TAGGGGCCGCCACCATGGGCGGGCAGTTGGCGACCGGCGGCAATATCGACGGTCGTACTATCGAAGATGGCAGCCGCCATTTGCGAGGCGACGAAACGCTTCCAAATGAGGTCATAGAGTCGGAACTGCTCAGCACTCAGGTAGCGCCGTAGGGCCTCCGGTGTACGCCGCACACTGGTTGGACGGATCGCTTCGTGAGCCTCTTGAGCACCTTTGGCCTTGGTTTTATAGATATTCGGCTTGGCCGGGACATAATCGGGGCCGTACTGCTGAGTAACGAAGTCGCGGGCCTCAACTTGAGCTTCTTGGGCAACATTGAGCGAATCGGTACGCATATAGGTGATTAAGCCGGTCGGACCCTCGCTGCCACCGATATCAATACCTTCGTACAGTCCTTGCGCGATCTGGGCGGTGCGCTTCGGGCTATAGCCAAGCTTGCGCGATGCTTCTTGCGCCAGCGTCGAGGTGGTAAAGGGCGGTGCGGCAGTACGCCGCTTGTCTTTACGCGTGATCGTTGTAACGCGATAACTGGCCCTATCAAGATCGGTAAGGACGGCATCAGCAGCGTCTTTGGTCGGCAGCGCAAACTTATCAAGCTTTTTGCCGGCCCGCTCAATCAATACAGCACGGAACTTCTGAGGTTTAGCATCAGATGCGGGCAAGAGATCCGCCTCAATCGTCCAGTATTCCTGTGGCTTAAAGGCGGTAATCTCACGATCACGCTCAACGACGAGCCGCACGGCGACCGACTGCACACGCCCGGCCGACAAGCCGCGCTTCACTTTTTCCCACAAGAGCGGGGATAGGCGATAGCCAACTAGGCGATCAAGCACACGTCGGGCTTGCTGGGCGTCGACTAAATGGCGGTCGATCTCGCGTGGATGGGCGACCGCAGCCTGAACCGCTCCTTTGGTAATCTCGTTGAACTCGACACGGTAGACCGGTTTACTGCGTGGGATGTGGGTTGCTTCAGTGATATGCCAAGCGATCGCTTCGCCCTCGCGGTCGGGGTCGGTTGCGAGATAGACGGCGGACGCGCCCCGAATTGCTGCTTGAAGCTCGCGCACAATCTTAGCTTTATCGGGTGTAACTTCGTAGGCTGGGGCGAAGTCGTTATCGAGATCGACGCCGAGTTGGGACTTTGGCAAATCCCGAACATGGCCCATTGAAGCTGTGACGTGATAACCGGGACCTAAATATTTTTGAATCGTTTTCGCCTTCGCAGGCGATTCAACGATTACGAGTTTTTCTGGCATGTACTTCCCCTAACAACCCACCGAGGTATAGATGCGGCGCACGTCCAACGTGCGCCGCCCAAGCACTATACGAGGTGGAATTGCCGTTGTCAAGGTCCTTTAGGGCCCACGAACACCCAAAACGACGGTTGTACCCGGGTCAAGGGGAGTACCAGGACCCGGTGAGGAGCTTACCACGGCGTAGGCTGGGAATTTATCGTAGATCGATCCTAGCCGGTCACGGCCCTGATAATCCACGACAACATTGGTAACGCCGAGCCCTGCAAGCTTCGCCTTGGCTTGGTTTTCACCAAAGCCTACGAGGTTCGGCATCTGCGGTCCACGCGGAGCAGGCGGGGCCGTCGGCGGAGCTATGGGCTGGACGACCGACGGCGTTGTTGGCTGAACGACGGGTTGAGGGTTCGCAGGGGGACTGGTGGGGTTACTTAGTCCACCAGAGCGCGATGGCACCGTAGTAGGCTGGAACAATCCGGACTGGTCAGAAGTGCCGGGATAAGCTGATGATGGGGATTGAGACGAAGAGGTTGGGCGATATGGGGCAGACGCAACGTCGGATCCACATAGATCAGTCGGTGCAACGCCAGCCGCTTCCTTCGCCTGACCGCCTTCATACTTACCACTAATGATTTTGGCGTCGTCTGCGGATTGCGGTAAGTTCCAGACTTTGTAGGTTACAAGGCGGTCGCCATAATCAATACCTTTGAGCGGCAAGCAAAAGCCACCGTTGGGATCGCGAACCGCACTGATCGTTTTATATAAGTCACAGTCGTTTTTACCGGTCGCCACTTGGCCATTATCACCAGGCACAAACCATTCATTATCACGCTGCCCGAAGCGGCCACCAAGCTGGCAGATACTACGATTCACATCCCCAACAGCGCTCGGCTTAGAAAAATCGAGCGGCTTTTCGAGATTATCGCCCCGCAATAACTTGTCGAGCGCGGGATCGGCAAAGAGACGCTCCATGATACGATTCCAGATTACGCCGCCGCCGGTCACACTCTCAACCTCGGCCGTTTTTTCGTTGTTGTTATTGCCGGTCCACACGCCCACCGTAACATAGGGCGTATAACCGAGCGCCCAAGCATCTTTGAAGTCTTCGGTTGTTCCAGTCTTGGCGTGGGAAGGACGACTCAGATGGAGGGGGTTATCCTTGCCGAACAATGGTGTACGAGCATCATTGTCGCCCATGAAGTCACGGATGATGGCAACATACTTCTCATCAACGACACGCTTCGGCTGAGGTAGACCGCTGAAGGCCAACTCTTTGCCATCGCGATCCGTGATGTGGAGGATGGGTGTCGTTGGGATATACATGCCACCGTTGGCAAACGTGTTATAGGCAGTAGTTAGATCGAGGGGCGTCACCTCGCCGCCACCGAGGGTGAGGGCCAAGCCATAGTGATCAGGCGACTCGGCAAGGCTCTTCGGTCCAATGCCTGCGGCATGGAGTAAGTCGATGGTCAGGCCCACGCCCGCGGCTTTGAGGGCCAGGACGGCGGGCATGTTCAGCGAGTTCGCGAGCGCATCGCGCATCCGGATAGGTCCATGCCAGCGCTGATCAAAGTTTTTTGGACCATACCAGTAGTCTTTACTGTCGATGTTCTTGTCGGTCGCACCCAGCTTGATTGGGAAGCGGGTCTCAACATCCCATAATACGGAGCCGGGATTGAGCTTGCCTTGCTCCAGAGCCGATAAATAGGTAAAGGGTTTCAAAGCCGACCCAGGCTGGCGCTGCGCAACAGTGACATTCACATTGCCATCCAACACGTTGCCATGTTCGCCAGGCGTTGTTGTGGTGACTGAGCCGTTATAATCGATCGAGCCGACCATCGCCAGCATTTGACCGGTGCCTGGTTGCAAGGCAACGACCGCAGCATTATGAATGTTGCGCTTGGCATCGTTCAACTCTTTGATGCGGCGTGCTGCTTCCTCCTCGGCAATTGTCTGGACACGGAGATCGAGTGTGGTCGTAATGCGTAGACCGCCTTCCGTACTCAGGAGTTTGTTAAGCGCCGGATCGTCTTCAAGCTGCTGTTTAACGAAGAAGACAAAGTGGGGGGCTTTAAGTGGCGCTTGCTGGCGCACATACTGAAGGTCCTGGGCGATAGCCCGGCGCGCCTGCTCTTCCGAAACCTTGGTGACCGCACCATTCAGGACCACCTGACGCAGCACGGCGAGTTGACGCAGGCGCGGGGCCGAGGTGCCATATGGCAACGTATAGTTATCGTTCAGCCAGACCCGCGCCGGCAACGTAACGCCCGGCAGCACATATTGAGCGTCCACGAATTGAATCGGGTTATATGTGGTCGGAGATTGTGGCAAACCAGCCAGCAGCGAGGCCTCGTTCAAGGTCAAGTCACTAGCATTTTTGTGAAAGTAGCCCTGGGCCGCAGCCTGGATACCATAGCTCTGGTTGCCATAGTTAATCTCGTTGAGATAGAGTTCCAGGATTTGGTCTTTGGAATATTGTTTGGTTAGTTGCTGCGCGAGGATGATCTCAGTAAGCTTGCGCTGAGCAACTTTATCCTGGCTCCGCTCTTCGTCTTCCAAAATCACCAACTTAATCAGTTGCTGCGTGATGGTAGACGCACCGCTGGCTTCTTGCTTTAAAAGCGTACGATAGGCCGCCTTCGCAATGCCAACAAAGTCAACACCCGGGTCCTCATAAAAGGTCTTATTTTCGATCGAGATTGTGGCATTCCGCAACAGCGGCGAAATCTGGTTCAACGACACCGGATCGCGGCGACCCTGGTAGACGAATTCGTAGAGCAACTGACCGGTACGGTCATAGAGGCGTGATGGTTGAAAAGGACGATAGGTTTTAAGCTTGTCGAGCCGGGTGCTGAGCAACTGTGCGGTGTTCGTATAATACACAGCACCCGCTCCAAGCGCAACTGTGGGAACAAATAAGCAGAGTAGCCCCCCCAGGATTAAGAAAAGTCGGAGGCCAGTCCGCTGCACCGGTGCACCGCGCCCGCTTAGTTTACGGAGAAGGCGTGGAGCTACACGTGCGCTACGGCCGCGTATGGGCGGCAGCGCCGATCCAGAGCGGCGACCGTTCGATGGTTGAGAAGCCATATGATCCCTTAGGTGAAAAGCATCTGCAAGTAACGTCGTATAGTTTACCAGGATATAGCAAGGCTCACGCCAAACACCGACGTGAGCCAAGTTACGGGTAGCTGATAGCCGGCTGAAGTGGTTAGATTAGTCGCGCAACCGAACTTGCGCACCAAAGTTCTGCTTCGGCCCAGTAACGAAATACGTTCGGCAGGCCGCATCGATCAGGTCAGGATTGCCCAGCGACACCTCTTCCATGACGTATTTGGCCATACTCACCATTTGGTCCAGAATATCGCGCGGGTGGCACATGCGCAACGGTCGATCGTGCGGGACGTACCACTTCTCAAGGAGGTAATCAAGGCCAGCATCGTCATAGGGCACCTTCCGGCCTTTACAAACGAGCCGCCAAATCTCTCGCCACTGGGCTTCGTCAGGGTCCCTGACGTTGATTTTGTATTTGATACGGCGCAAGAATGCTTCGTCGGCCAGGTCCTGCGGATCGAGGTTGGACGAAAAGATAATCAGTTGGTCGAACGGGATCTCGAGTTTTTTGCCGGTGACCGTTGTGAGGTAGTCAAAGCGCTTTTCGAGCGGCACGATCCAGCGGTTGAGCAAGTCGATAGGCCGGCATTGCTGACGCCCGAAGTCGTCGATCAGGAAAATACCACCATTGGCCTTCATCTGGAAGGGCGCTTCGTAGTATTTCGAGACCGCGTTAAAGGTAAGGTCGAGCATGGGCAGCGTTAGCTCGCCGCCAGTGATCACGACCGGCCGCTTTACTTTGATCCAACGGGTATCATAGCTTGCTACGCCATAGGCTACCGGCTCTTCAACGGCTGTATGTACAATCGGATCGTAGAGTTTAATAATCTGCCCATCGGCTTCCACGGCATGAGGGATATAGATCGCATCGCCCATTAGGCGCGTGATGCGCTCGGCAATCGACGTTTTGCCGTTGCCGGGATAGCCAAATAAAAAGACGGATGAGGCCGAGTTCACCGCCGGTCCTACCTCGTTGAGCACGGGCTCGGAGATAATCAAATCTCCGAAGGCACGCCGAATGTTCAGACGGGTGACAACCACGTTCTTGATCGTTTGGTGCTTGCACGAGGCAATATAATCGGCTAACGGCACAGGGCAGACGCCGGCATAGCTGGTTTTTTGTAGGGCATCATTAACGGCCTGGATGCCGCGGGGCGTGAGCACATACTCATAATTAATGTCGCCGAAGCCGCGCTGCCCGGCGATATCGACCTGTTCGGCCGCGCGTAATTCATCTAGCAAGGGACTGATGACGCCATAAAAGACCCCCAGGCGGGTTGCCAACTCCTGGCCCGTGGCTCGGCTGCTGTTATAAAGCGCGCGCAACAACATATCGATCAGAAACGAGCGGTTGAGATTAGTTTCGGTCCAGGTTGTAGGCAGGGCCGGTGACCAGTTCGGAGCCGCCGCAGGTTGCTCCTGCTCATGGGCAACCGCAGAGGCAGAACGACCAACAATGCGCCCGTTAAACGTACCGCTGCTCTGTTCGTTGGCTACCAAACGCCGCAGTTCAGCTTCGTGCATTTGTAGATGCGTGAGCGCAGGGGCATCCTCGCGCGTTTTGGCCTCGTTCAAGCAGGTATACAAGGCGCGGACCACAACATACTTAACGCCATCGCGATACAGATGGTGAGGGTACTCGCCGGGCCGAACAGAGCAGTCATCCAGGTGCGACGGCGCAGCGTTCAACTCGTCCAACGCGGCTTGATCCATTAAATAGGGCATGTACAGACCTCACGTGTCGCGAAAACGATAGGACATACGTTTGGCGTTCTTGTTATAGACCGGTAACGGCCACTTGCCAATAGCGTTTCTGTCCCCTTCGGCACACCCTGTCTGGCCTACTATGTCCTGTGTAAGACCGGGACCTGCAACCTAGAACACGAAGTGGGCGTCATACTTCCTGGTAGCATAGCCTCTACCCAAACGACCGGAATGAATGATGAAGCTTGACAAATATACAGAAAAAGCGCGTGAAGCAATTAACGTGGCGCATGACCTAGCGCGCGAATACCATCAGAGCCAGGTCGAGCCCGAGCATCTGTTGTTAGCGCTGGTGCAGCAAAATGATGGGGTGGTACCGCAGATCATGCAGAAGCTGGGCTACCAGACGAACCAAGTCGTGCGCGATGCCCAGGCAGAGGTGCAGAAGCTACCCAAAGCCTACGGCACCAACGTCGATCCAACGGTCGGCCCACGGCTGGTGCAGGCCTTGCAGGCCGCAGAGGCCGAGATGAAGCGGATGGGCGACCATTATGTCTCTACCGAGCATCTCTTGCTCACCTTACCTGCGAAGCGCGGTGGGCGTCCCACCTTAATCGAGCAGCTTAACGTGACCCGCGATCAAATCCTTAACGTACTCTCCAGTATCCGGGGCTCTCAATTTGTTAATAGTATGCGGCCCGAGCAGACGTATGCCTCGCTAGAGCGTTATGGGCGCAATTTGACCGAGCTGGGCAAGGCAGGCAAGCTGGACCCAGTGATCGGGCGGGACGAAGAGATTCGCAATACCATGGAAGTCCTGGCGCGGCGTAGCAAAAATAATCCGGTGCTGATTGGAGAGCCGGGTGTCGGCAAAACGGCAATTGTTGAAGGGCTGGCGCTGCGGATCGTGCGGGGCGATGTCCCCGAAGCACTGCAGGGCAAAACGGTGATTGCGCTGGATCTCAGCTCGATGGTCGCCGGGGCGCAATATCGTGGGCAGTTCGAAGAACGGCTCAAGGCCGTGATGAAAGAGGTCGTTAGCGCCGCCGGACAGGTCCTGCTGTTTATCGACGAGCTGCATACCGTGGTCGGGGCGGGAGCGGCTGAAGGGGCGATGGATGCCGGTAATATGCTTAAACCGGCGCTGGCCCGCGGTGAACTGCATGCGATCGGGGCGACGACGCTGGGCGAGTACCGCAAATATATCGAGAAAGACCCGGCCCTGGAGCGGCGCTTCCAGCCGGTCTTGATTGCACCGCCTACGGTCGAAGACACGATCTCGATCCTGCGCGGCCTGCGCGAGCGGTACGAGACGCACCATAATGTCCAGATTACCGATGGAGCACTGGTCGCCGCAGCGGTACTGAGCGAGCGCTATATAGCCGACCGGTTCTTGCCCGACAAGGCACTCGATCTGGTTGACCAGGCGGCAGCGCGCTTGCGCATGGAGATGACGAGCGATCCGCAGGAGCTTGACGATCTCAAGCGTCGCGGGGTACAACTCGAGATCGAGCGCGAGGCACTGCGCCGGGAAAAAGATGCGGCCTCGCTCGAACGGTTAGAGCGGATCGAGGCGAATCTAGCAAATCTACGCGAGGCACAGCGCAGCCTGGAAGCTCGACTGACGAACGAACGCGACGCGATCGAAGAGGTGACCCTGCTCAAAGCACAGCTGGAGCAAACCAGGACGGAGATGGAGCAGGCACAACGCCAGCTAGATTATGCACGGGCCGGAGAGCTGCAGTATGGTCGCCTGCCCGAACTGGAGCAGGCGCTGGCGGCACGCGAGGCGGAGATCGCAGCGATGCAAAGGCGGGGGATGCTACTCCAGGAGAAGGTCACCGCCGACGATATTGCCGAAATCGTAGCGCGGTGGACGAGAATACCGGTGTCTAGGCTGTTGCAAAGCGAGACCGACAAGTTACTACAAATCGAGGAGCGACTGCACGAGCGCGTCGTCGGACAGGATGATGCGGTCCGCGCGGTCGCCAACGCGGTGCGACGTGCACGGGCGGGGTTGCATGATCCGCAACGACCACTTGGCTCGTTTCTGTTCCTCGGACCCACGGGTGTCGGCAAAACTGAGTTGGCGCGCACGCTGGCCGCGTTCCTGTTCGACGACGATCAGGCCCTGATCCGGCTCGACATGTCGGAGTATATGGAAAAGCATGCCGTGGCACGCTTGGTTGGTGCACCACCCGGCTATATTGGCTATGACGAGGGTGGACAACTTACCGAAGCGGTGCGACGCAAGCCCTACTCGGTCGTGCTTTTCGATGAGACTGAAAAAGCACATCCCGATGTCTTCAATATCTTGCTCCAAATCCTGGATGATGGGCGATTGACCGATGCCCAGGGGCGCGTCGTTAACTTCAAAAACACTGTCATTATTATCACGAGTAATCTCGGCTCACAAGCGTTGCTCAATGCCGACGATGAAGCCGAAGCAGCGGAACTCGTGCTGGAAGCTGTGCATGAGCACTTTCGACCCGAATTCTTGAATCGTGTCGATGAACTCATCGTCTTCAAGAGCCTGCAACCCGAAGCGATTCGAAGCATCGTTGAAAAAGAGGTGCACCAGGTACTAGGACGATTGTCCGACCGACATATCGTGCTTGATTTGTCGCTAGAGGCCAAGGATCACTTGGCCACGGTAGGCTTTAACCCACAATACGGCGCACGGCCATTGAAGCGCGCGATTCAACGTGAATTGCTTGACCCACTGGCCATCGCCTTGCTCGGAGGCCGGGTCCAGGATGGTTCGACGGTGCGGGTCGAAGCAGATAAGGGCGGGCTGCGCTTTTCCTAATCACTCTAGACCACATCAAGTTTCGTTCGGCTCTCTAAGGCTGGGTTGGCTTGGATGTTGCACCCTGCTCGACAGCGGCATAGACCAGCCGATTGAGCGGATGCAAGACGTTGCGTGGACGCCGGATGGCCTAACGCTGGCGTATACGCGCCTGACAAGCACAGGTGTGTGTTGCGATCTCGTGCTTTATGATCTGCGAGAAGAACACGCACAGCATCAGGTCCAAATTGATCCACCGCTTCGCACACAGGCACAGGGTATCATGTGGGCACCGGATGGTCGTCATTTGGTCATTTCGACGTCTACCGATAGGGTGATAGTGGTTGCACGAGATGGCACAGTGGTTGGTACTGCCCCGGTAGGACAGATGGTGGATGCGGTACGACTCACCAACACTGGCACTGTGGTGCTGGTGCTCCACGGGGGAGAACAATCAATCCTGCGGACAATGACATGGGCTACAGGTACGCAGGTACAGCTCTGCCATCGTTGAAGAATGCCGCTCTGCTGTATAGTATGGTATATACACCTTGGTGAGCTGCTCACTACTCACGAGTACAACACACGGCGCGCTAAAACATCAGGCGTGGAACTATCGGCTTGCGGATGACGTCTTGTTCCTATAATCACCCTGTGGAGGAAGGAACAGACTGATGGGCAAACGCTATGGATTACCCTTACTGTTCGCGTTGCTTGTAACGGGATGCGGACGACCGTCGACCACGGCGACCAATGACGCTACAACCGGTGTTGCGGCAACGAAGACTCCCACCAGTGTCACCGATTCATTTTCCTTCACCCCCGCAACAAGCAATGCTGCTACCATCATCGACTGGGTTAATTTCGTCAAGTTCAACGACATCATGTATGTCGATGGCGGCAACCCCGGCCGCACCCTCGCCGAGGCCGACCTCGGGCCGGAGTTTGCCAAAGTCCGGCAGAAACTCGCTGGTACGGTGGGCGATCCCACCTATCGGTCCCAGAACGGCGATGCGGCGTTTCTTGAAGCAGGGACGCCTGTCTTCGCCATCAAAGGATTTGCTCCCAGCACTATGCTTGCAGCCCACTTGCAAGACCACCTCGTGCTGTACCAGGTGGACACAAATCCCAAAGCAAAGCATGGGAGCGATTTACTTGATCTGGCAGACAAAGTCAGCTTCATTGGCATCAACAGCATACAAGACGGCACGACCGAAGAGGGGACAATCAAAGATCCGGCGCGGGTTACAAGGCTGGTCACGTTGATTCTTCAGGCCCAGTCTCGCAAACACCGGTTGTGAGTACTGGAGATGGGCCTGGCTTCTTCATTGCATTCCACTTGGTTAATGGCTTGGTGGTAAGTCGTGGGTACGGAACGGGGTCGGGAGAGTTACAGCGAGGGATTATGCTGCCGCCCGAGTTCGGTGGGGCAGTGATGACGGCGGTCGCTACCCATCCGACACCGACGCCGTGAGCGAGTGGGAACAGGGCGCGCTACTGATCTGTAGGATTGGCTGTTGTTGCGCCCTGCTCGGCACGACTTTTAAGGCCGGCTGCAAACTGCTCAAACGGTCCTGTCATATCGGGGAGCGAACGGCTGAAGAGTGGGAGCAACGGCCCGCTAAAAACTTCGTGTACAGTAAACTTCGTTGTCCCGTTGCTTTGTGGAGCAAGGGTAAAGGTGCGTACCCCTGTGAACAGCCCGAGGGGCAATCCACCGGTCCACGTCATTTTATTGCCTGGGACAAACTCCGTCACTTTGACCGGAAATGCTCTTCCAGGACTCAGTTTCGTGAAAGCCGTAATCTTCTCACCGGCCGCGATACGGCCTTCAATTCGATCTACACTCGGGTCCCACTCCGGATAGGCCTCAGCCTTGGTCAAAATAGCCCAGATTGCGTCAGGGGCTGCCGCTACTGTTGTGGTCACACTACATTCTTTCATGTGCTATCCTTATTTGGTAACCAGTTGTGAGACGGCATCTTACGAGCATCCGGGCAATCGATTGATCAGTCGTCGGGGTTGTTGAGTCCGCTGAGCTGATGTGCAACAGTATCATAGAAACATTTGGCTGTATACAGCGATAACGTCGGATCGGCGAGATGAAGGAATGAGTATGGATCTCAACTCGGATGTTGGCGAGAGTTTCGGGCAGTGGCACATCGGGGCCGATGCCCGCGTGATCCCGTTGGTGACCTCGGTCAATGTCGCATGTGGGTGGCATGCAGGTGACCCGGCAGTGATGCGGACGACCGTGGAGCTGGCCCGAGAACATGGAGTCGCGCTCGGGGCGCATCCTGGATATGCGGACTTACAGGGCTTTGGACGGCGTGCGATGGCATTGTCGGCGGATGAGATAGCGGATGGGACGTTGTACCAAATTGGGGCCTTAGCGGGCTTTGCACGAGCAGCTGGTGTATCACTCATACATGTGAAGCCGCACGGAGCATTGTATAACCTCGCCGCAAAGGATGAGATTGTTGCGAACGCCATTGCACGAGCACTGCAGGCATTTGACGATCAGTTGTGGCTGGTGGGGCTGGGCAATAGTGCCTTGACTGCGGCGGGGGAGCGAGTAGGGCTACGCGTGGCACACGAGGGGTTCATTGACCGACGCTATGAGGCCAACGGCATGCTACGGTCAC
>JBBRHB010000096.1:0-11533 GCA_038223355.1 Chloroflexales bacterium | reverse complement strand
ATTTCAAGGGGGCCGCTTGGCGCAGCCAGTAGCTGACAACGGCGAGTGGCGCCGTTGTCACAAAGTTTTCGCGCACCGTAATATTCTGCAACGTGCGCGTGCCTGCCCAGTAGGGGCGATAGGCCGCAACTGTCAAGCCGGCGAAGATCAGCACCGACCCCACGAAGATCCAGCTTCGGCTGCGCCATGTCCGGGCGCTGCGCATGCCATAGACGACTACAAGCGGTAACAGCATGATCGGCAAGAACTTGAGCAACGTGCCGATCGTGAGAGCGACCACGGCCAGAAAGCTGCGCCCCCGCTCGGCCGCCCATACGCCTAGCAACACGGCCAAGAGCAGCAATCCATCATTATGCCCAGCCCCGACAATCTCCCATAGGGCTAGTGGACTCCACAACCATAAAAAACTGCCGACCAATTGCGTCCGGCGTCCCGACGGGCGCGTTATGACCCAAATCGCCAGGCCGCAGCTCAGATATGTAAGAACGGCGACAGCTTTGTGCAATAGCACATTAGCTTTAAGCGATGATCCGGCAAGCCGGGCAATCCCCTGACTCATGATTTCCCATAATGGCCCATAGGCTGATGGCGCATTTGGCCAGCCAACTGTTGCCGCCAGTGGGTCTTGTTTGAACTGACTGGGAACATCAAGATAGGGATTTTTGCCGTAGAAGGCACTAATCCGGCCCCGGAACAGATAATCAAAGATGTCGGTCGAGGTTACTGGGTAAATCGCGACCAGCAGCAAGGCCGCCAGGATCGCTCCGCCCCATACCAGCATCATCATCTGCCGGCTTGGATCGACTCGCCAGCACCACAGTGCGCCGGCGATATACAGCCCGTACAACGTTATACCGGCAAGCGATAGATTTGCCACGGCGACCCAGGGTTGTTTCGTCACCGAGCCGATATTCGAGCGATAAATGGGCAGCAGCATCGTGAGCGGGTAACGCCAGGTTAAGGCGGCATACACTGCCAGCATCGGCAGGATTGTCAATGCAAGCCGGGTGGTTGTACGGTGTTGCTCAGCAAAACGTGATTGTTGCATGGCGCAGATTGTACCATCCCTCCCGGTGTGACCGTTCCTGTCACAAAGGCTTGCTATACTACTAGTGAACAAGAGCGTTGTTCTGTGTGAGGAGTAAGAAAATGCCGACGATTGCTGTACGTGTACCTACTGTAGTTCCGGGAGTGGACCAACTGCCGGGCGGTCAGTGTTACCTTTTATTTGACCAATCATCTGTCACCGTGCGCGAACTCATCGCTGCCAAGGTGCTGGGTGAGTTGCGTAAGGCGCGCGCCGGCGGTGCCGTTACAACGTCGTTGCCTTTACTTTTGCCTAAAGGTGCGGCCTTCGGCTTTACCCCCTTAGACGAGCAGTTAGCCATTGCCCAGGCCTGCCACGCCTTTGTTGCCGGCAACTATCTCGTTATCTGCAATGGTCAACCACTCGTTGACTTAACCGAGACGGTCGTGCTCGACCGGCGCACCAGGCTAAGCTTCATCATCACTCACTTTGCCGGCACAGTACCCGCTGCTGTGGACCAGTTGGATGCCGCTGCCTGACCTAAAGAACAGCTTGCAGCTTGGCGGCTGCTTAAGGTACGATAGCCCTCGCCTCTGGCGGGGGCTTTGTCATAAAAGGATGCATGTGTGGGGATCGCTGAAGCTGAATTTCGACAGGCACTAGGCCATTTTGCCTCGGGTGTTGCTGTCGTCACCATGCAAGCGCACGGACAGTTGCACGGTCTGACGGTCAGTGCCTTTGCCTCGTTGTCGCTTGACCCACCTCTCATCCTTGTATGCATTGATCGGCATTTTCCTAGCCACGAATTCTTGCAGCAGGCTGGCACATTTGCAGTTAATATCTTACGGGAAGATGGTGAGCGTTTATCCCGGCACTTTGCCAGCCGTGTGGAAGATAAGTTCGCCAGTATGGCGTATCATCATGGCGTGACCGGCGCGCCACTACTCGACGAAGCCCTGGCGACGCTCGAATGCAAGCACACGAATACACTCCCTGGTGGCGATCATTCGATCTTCATCGGTGAAGTGCTCGCGACCGCTACCCATGAGGGCAAGCCGCTCCTGTATTACCGGAGCGGCTACGGTAAACTGTTCTAGCGACCTCGCTCAAAAACATCCGTCAGCGCTGCCGCAAACCCACCGACTGCCGGTGCGGCCAAGCCAACGCCTGCCAGCTGTGCCAATACTACTAGCAACCCCGCCCAGGCTCCCGTTTGGGCCAGGGGCTGCTTGACTGCAATCACAATTGCCACAGCCACCAGCGTTCCCACCAGTTCTAACAGCCCAACCAAACGTCCTACCTGCTGTAGCGTGTACCGTGGCCCCTGCCCTACTGTTGCCCAGGTCAAGGGCAATACGGCCACACTCAGTGCCAGCACGGCCCACGCCCCAACACTCACTAATTGTCCCCACATATTGCTGTAGAGCGCCGATAATGAGAGCGTGCGGCCTGCTAGCACAAAAAAGATCAAAGCCCATGCCAGTATGTACAATTCCGCGCCGAGCACGGCCAGCGCTAACCAACGTGCTACCCGCCGTCCCCAACGGGCCAGCAATCGTGCACCGAGGAGCAATAACAACGGTAAGCCTATGCTCCACAAATACACCGATCCCCCCAGGCTCAACGGCGGGCTCGCGCTGGTTAGCTGCTGTTCTGCCGCCCCCACGGCCACGGCTGTCGCCGCCCAGTCCCCTTTTGCAAAAGCTCGATGTGCTGCCTCGACCTCTTGTGCTGCCGCGCGCTTACCCGTGAGCCGTTGCTGCAAGGCCACTTGTTGATCAAGCCAGACTAAATGCGCCCGTGCTTGCTCCTGCGGTGCCAAGTCGAGTACTTCGAAGAGTGGTCGACCAGCACTTAAGGCCGGCGGCTCTGTGCCGAGTAGCAAGGCCACGGTTGGTGCCAGATCGATTTGGTGCACCGTTCCGACTGGGCCGGCCGTAATTCCCGCTCCCCACAATACCAACGGTGTCTGCGTCACCGTCGGCTCCTCACCACCGAAGCTGCCATTGGCCAGCAAGCCGTGGTCGGCTGTAACCACTAGGCTGTCGTGCTGTGGATCGAGCGCGCTGGTGATCTCAGCCAGCTGCGTGTCCATCCGTTCCCACAACTGTGAACCGCTATACTGTTCACGTCGTGCAAGGTCCAGCACGATCACGACCAGCTGGCTATGATCACGACGCAGCGTTGTGCTTGCCGCCTCAGCGACGCGCTCGCTACTCGCAATCTCTTGCACCTGTGCCGCTCCCAACACGATGTTGCGGCTTGTGAGCGCCCGCTGGCTCCCAATGACGAGCCGGCTGTTCACCTTGCTCAGCAGGCTATCGCCGAGTGATGCCTTGCCCTGCTCGCTCGCCACCCCTGAACTGCGTGGTGATGCCCCGCTTAGCAAAGCTGTCCAGGTCGGTAGGTCGCCAGAAGGCACGACACTATCGCTGATGCCCCAGGCCCCCTCTGCCGCAAGGCGACGGAGTGTCCCAAAGGCAAAAGGATTTGCCGGGTCATTCAAACTGCTTGCCCCAACACCACTCAACATGACCAAGACTACCCGCTGCGCGAGTGGATGACCCGGATATAGCGGGGGTGGTGCCGCTGCTGTGTTGGGGTGCACCGCTGTCACAGGCGCAACCAAGTGCTTAATGGCTGTGGTATCTGCCCACCACCAGCCGGCACCTACTACCACCCACAGCAGCATTTGTAGGGAGATATAATATCGCTTCACCGGCGGTGTATCGTTTAAGGTGCGAGCCGCGCCAGGGCTGGTGCGATCCCAAAATACTGTTCCGGCACGAGTGCCAACAGTTCATCGCGCACCTCAGGACGAACCTGAAGTTCTGCCACAAAGGCCTGGATATCCACGAGCGTTGGTGTTTGACCGCGCGTGAGGCGCTTCAGCGCCTCGTATGGTTCTGGATATCGTTCGCGGCGCAGAATTGTTTGGATCGCCTCGGCCAGCACCTCGGGATGTGCCTGAACTGTCTCCAGGAGCAAAGGGTGATTCACCGACAGCTTGTTTAAACCCTTGATCGTTCTGCTATACGCAACCAGGCCATAGCCCAGCGCGACCCCTACACTCCGCAGCATCGTACTATCCGACAGATCGCGTTGCAACCGTGAGATTGGTAGCTTACGTGCGAAAACTTCCAGTAATGCATTCGCCAAGTGTAGATTGCCTTCGCTATTCTCAAAGTCGATCGGATTAACCTTGTGTGGCATCGTGGACGATCCTACCTCGTGGACCACGGCCTGTTGCACAAAATAGCCGTCGCTGATATACCGCCATACATCCATATCAAGGTCAAGCAAAATGACGTTCGTTCGCCGGATGGCATCACATAGCTCCGCAATAGTGTCGTGTGGCTCGATTTGAGTCGTGAGCAAGACGGGCTCAAGCTCAAGCATGCGGATGAAACCGCGGGAAAAGGTTGGCCAGTCAATTTGTGGTGCCGCTGCTACTTGTGCTGCATAGGTTCCCGTCGCTCCATTCAGCTTGCCGGTCAGTTTAATTGCCGCAATACCATCCATTGCGCGATGGAGGCGGTGGGCAAACACATTCATTTCTTTACCCAGGGTCGTTGGTGTCGCCGGCTGACCATGCGTCCGAGCTAGCATCGGTGTTTCGGCCTCGTCGCGCGCGAAACTGCGCAGGATCGCATAGATGGCTTGGAGGCTAGGTAAGATCACCCGGTCACGTGCTCCTTGCAGCAAGAGTGCGTACGCCAAATTATTCACGTCCTCCGACGTGAGGCCCCAATGAACCAGCTCGTGCCACTGCTTCATCTGCACTTCCGTTAGGCGCTCACGCAGCCAATACTCGACTGCCTTGACATCATGGTTGACCTTCCGATCCCACGCTGCTACCCCTTCCGCGCTTGCCAACGACCAGTTGCGATAGAACTGCCGGAGTGTTGCCTGCTGCGGTGCATCGAGCGGTGGCACCCAATCGAGTTTGCGCGCACGACTCAGGAAGATCAGGTACTCGACCTAGACCTGCACCCGTGCCCGATACAGTGCGCTTTCGCTTACGTACGGTAGCAGTGCCTCAGTCTCGGCCTGGTATCGGCCATCAAGTGGCGAAATGGTCGACAGTGTAGTCATGTTGCTATTCCTGGTAAATACATGTGGTACAGCATAGCACGGACCTATCCCATCTTGAGTCAACAGCCGGAGATCGGCATTGCAGGAGCCCCGCACAATATCGTATAATGTCCACCAGCCCATCGGCTTCAGGCGTGGACGCTAACGCTTGCGTGCCGGTGGTGTGCGGAGTGCCCTCCGGCCTCGTGCCGGCATGCTGTTAGGGTTGCAGAAAGGAAGGATGCCGTGAGCAAGTCGGGTGTAGTGCTTGTCCATGCCCAGCCCCTCGTCCGCCAGGGATTACGCTACCATCTCTCCGGCCACCCGGAATTTCGCATCAGTGGTGAAGCGGGTAATGGACAACAGGCGATTCAACTGGTCGATTATACCGATCCTGATATTGTGGTGATCGAAGTCGATCTGCCGGGTGTCAACGGGTTGGAGGTAGCCCGGGCGATTAAGCGTAGCCATCCAAATATCGGTATTGTGCTGCTCAGCACCGAGGCAGATGAAGCGCTCATGATCCGCGCCCTACGCGCGGGTGTAGCCGCGTACCTCCCCCGCAACGTCCCTTGGGAAGAACTGTTGAAGGTGCTACAAGAGGTCCGGCGCGGCGATTATCCGATCAATGATGTTGTGTTAAGTCAGCCTTCGATCGCGGCGCTCGTGCTAGCCGAGTTCCGCACCATCATGAAGGATGAAGATGTCGAAAACATTTATTCGCCCCTGTCGCCACGCGAGATCGAAGTATTGGATCTTGTGGCAGCCGGACGAACGAACAAAGAGATTGCTGTTAAGCTTGCCATCAGCAATCAAACGGTCAAGAACCATATCTCGTCTATTCTCCGTAAACTAGCCGTGAATGATCGAACCCAGGCCGTCGTCTATGCGATGCGCCGCGGTTGGATCAAGGTTGTCCAACCGAACGAAATTCAATAAAAACCGTTTCCAGCAGTGACGCCGCTCGTTGTGACACTGTTGGGAGTGCATCTAAGGATGGGCAATGAAGCGTTGTAGTGCCCTGGTGTTGATTCTGCTCATCAGTTGCAGCCGCCAGGCGCCATTGCCTTCCCTCCCTATACCGCCTCGCCCAACGGCTTCGCTGGCGATATCAATACCGACCCCTAGTCCGACGCCTTCGATGACTCCATCAGCTACGCCGACTCCTTCACCCAGCTCAACTACCACTCCCACCGCCACGCCGGCTGTGCCGACTACTATACCCACTTCTACCGCGACACCGCAACTTGCTGAACTCACGCTCTGTAACCAGGACTTCGGTCCACCTGATATCGCCCGTTTCTCGGCACGGCTGGGGCGCGTGGAAGTGCGGCAACTACCGCTCCTCGATCAGTTGACCTTCGTCTTTAGTGATCTGAAAGGCGACCTCCATGGCACCGCAGGCTGTCTACGCCGTGCTCAATGGGAACATGCACTATCAACCCCTGCTGCCGGTGATAGCATGCTCGCTATAAGTCTCGCTGATTGGGGCCATGATCAAGCCTTCACCGCCAGTGCGATCAGCGATACGCTACCGCTAACCGTCACCGGCGCTTTAACCGGCATTACCTTTGTTCCGACCCAACAGGCTAGCCGTGGGTTAACGATCGGTATCGGCCTGCATCAATCGTTTCCGTATCGCGTGCTGGTTGACTCTCATCCCGACCGGCTGATTGTTGAAGTAGCACGGAATCTCTCGACCGGAGTAACATCCGATCCCTTGGGCCAAGCTACGGGTGAAATCAATCCCCCTGATAGCCCGATCTTTTTCTTGCAAAATAATGACATCTGGCGTTGGTGGCGCGGCCAGGCTGCCCCGGTCGTCAAAACCGACGAACTTGAAACGGCCTTGGCTGTGTCGCCTGACCATGCAACGCTAGCAGTCTGCCGTGCTTCTGCCGATACCGATCCCGCTACACCGCCCTATACCACGCGTGCTACCCTGTGGGTCTTACGCGCGGATGGCTCAGAGGCACGCGAGCTAGCCGATGTTGGCGGCTGCGCCGATCTTGTCTTCGCCCGCGATGGCAAAACGCTGGCCTTCACCGTCAATACAGCAACCGTGCCGCCTGCCACACTTTCGATTTGGATAGTACCGCTTGTGGTCGGCAAGGCCGTTCAGCTAACTGCAACCAACGATGAGTGGAGTCGTTATGCGCCGCAGTGGTTATCCGACGGTCGGTTGATCTACCGGGCGCGCAATATAGGCGGACAAACGGTTATTTTTGTCCGTGACAATAATGGGCAGGAACGTGAAGTTACATCGACACTCCTGACTGGGTCGAAATACAGCGGTGTTGGTGAGTTCGTTGTCAACGGCGCAGACAATACACTGGCCGTGGCGGCCTTTCGCAACGACAAGCCTGGCACCGACCTGGTCTTCCTGGGCCTCGACGGGGCTGAACTGGCCCCGGCCGATGGCCGTGGCTACTGGCAGCGTCCTCTCATCTGGACGCCGGCCGGTTTGGTCTACCTGACCACCGAGTGCCCGTCCGCCGTCAGCCAGCGCTATACGCTGCGTCTACATCGTGGCTCGAATAGCGAAGATCTGTTAAGCGGTGAAAGTACGACTGGTCTAGGCGATGTTACCGCCTTTGACTCACAGATCCTTTATAGCCGCGTCGCGAGCCCCCAAGCTGGAGACCGCGGTCCACAAGCTGATGCCGAAGCCAACACCCCCGTCGCGGTATGGATCATGACTGCTGACGGCAACCTCCGCCATCAACTCTATACCGCCCCAGTTCCCGTTACCGCTATACAGGGGCGCTGATTCCGCTAATACGAGCAAAGGAGCTGTATGTTCATATTGGGAACCTTCGGTCTGAGCATCATCATTATCATTGCCCTCGTCCTAGCAGGCGTGCTGTTCTATAGTGGCTGGCGTGCACTTCGTGACGAGTTGGTCGTGCGCAATTTTCGCAGCGAACCACCGGGCGCTGGCTCTCTCGGCTTAACCCTACTCGGTTTGATCCTACCGATCTTGCTGATCACGTTGTTCCTGCTGGCCCTCGCGGCTTGGCTTTTGGGCCGGCTGTTATCCCCCATATCCCCCATTTTACTTATAACTGTAATGATCGAGACATGTGCAAGAGTTATCCACAGTGCTTTCATGTTATCTACAGTCCTGGGGATAACGTGGTGACAACTTGTTGGCCGGCATAAACGAATTTCAAGCTTCTACAATGCATCCAATCGTCGTTGCTGTCCAAAAGTTCACCGAGTTATCCACAATTTTGGGCCAACGTCAAAAAGAGTTATCCCCAGAGCCAACCTAATCTAGCATCCTATAACCCTGTCTAGACGGCTATGCCCATAAGAGATTGTTATACCTGAAGCCCATATCGGTCCTTGTACAACCACGTAGCATAGAGTATCATGCCTGAACATTCGAACCGTATACCAGATGCGACGAGGGTACGGGAGCCACATTGTAAGACTGTTTTCCCACAGAAAGTTTGGGTTACGGCACAGCATGAACGTTTGACCGCTCTGTTGACTGTTGGCCTATGTTTAGCTGCGGAGGCAAGCATTGAATATTAAGCAAATTTGGCAAACGGCAGTTGGTGATTTGCAGGTGCAGGTCCCCCATAATGAATTTGAAACGTGGATCAAGCCTACGACATTAGTCGATATTGAGGATAATCTTGCCATTCTTGGAACCCCCAATATATTTGTTCGGCAAGAGCTTGAAGGCCGCTATCTCCCCGTCCTTAGCCATGCCCTGGGATCAGCGGTCGGCTACCCCCTCCAGGTCCAGATCGTCATCGGCAATCATGACGAACACACCTCCGTCTCGGAGGTCCTAACCCGCCCTGCGCCCACGACGGTGACCTCTCTAGCTCAGCCGAGTCTTCCCGTGCTGGGTCGGTCGGCTCCTATGCAGCTGGGCTTACCTTCGGCCCGTAGCGCGATGCTGAATCCGCGCTACACCTTCGATAGTTTTGTGGTTGGCTCGTCGAATCGACTGGCCCACGCCGCCTGCATGGCGGTCGCCGAGCATCCTTCGCTGGCCTACAATCCCTTGTTTTTATATGGTGGTGTGGGCCTAGGCAAAACGCACTTATTGCACGCTATCGGCAACCTTGTGCTCGATACTAATCCCGAGATCAACGTTCTGTACGTCTCGTCAGAAAAGTTTACTAACGACCTCATCAACGCTATTCGGCGCAACCCCGAAGAATTCCGCATGCGCTACCGCAATATCGATGTGCTGCTGATCGATGATATTCAATTCATTGGTGGTAAAGAGGCGACTCAGGAAGAGTTTTTCCATACCTTCAATGCGCTCCATGGGGCCGGCAAGCAAATTGTGCTTTCCTCGGATCGCCCACCTAAGGCCATCGTTACCTTGGCCGAGCGCTTGCGTTCGCGCTTCGAGTGGGGACTGATCGTTGATGTCTCGTCGCCCGACCTCGAAACGCGCACGGCCATCTTGCGGGCCAAGGGCGAGGCGCTGAATGTTGATGTGCCCGACGTCGTCATCGACTTTGTTGCCCACCGCATCCAGTCCAACATTCGCGAGCTCGAAGGTAGCCTCAATCGTGTTGTGGCCTTCGCCAATCTCAGCCACCAGCCCATTACGATCGAGATCGCCTCGGCAGCCCTGAACGAGCTTATGGACAATGGCCGGCGCCAACGCATCTCCAACGACACCATTGTTGACGCCGTCTCAAAGTTCTACAATGTCGATCTCAAGATCCTCAAAGGTCGCGGCCGTTCCCGCAACATTGTGGTGCCACGGCAGGTGGCTATGTACCTAATGCGCGAAGAAACCGAGTCGAGCCTGATGCAAATCGGTAGTGAGCTCGGTGGTCGTGACCACACCACGGTCTTACATGGCTGTATCAAAATCAAAGATGAGATCAGCACCGACTCGCGCCTGCGCTCCGATGTCTTGGCGATCCGTGAACGGCTTTACAATGGTCACGGCACTCCACCATCAACAATGTAAGCTCGCGCTTCCTCATTGTGGGCCGGCCATGTTCGCCGGCCCACAGCCCTTTTAAATTGCTCCTAACGCGCCTACGCCTGTAAATACTTCTTGAACCAAGCTAACGTTTTGTCCCAGGCATCCTTGGCAGCAGCAGGATTATAGTTGGCCCCCCCATCATGATGAAACGCATGGCCGGCCCCTGGGTAGATCTGCTTCTCGAAGGTTTTATTATTCTGCTTCATCCCAGCTTCGATCGCCGGCTCACTTTGGGTGATCCGGGTATCCAAAGCGCCATAGAATGCCAGCACAGCCGCCTGAATCATCGGGATATCTGTGACCGCCGGTGGCGGGCCGTAAAAAGGAACTGCGGCTCGTAGCTCCGGCGTTTTTGTCGCCACTCGCCACGTCACGCCCCCACCATAGCAAAACCCAACCATCCCGACTCTATCCTTAATGACGTAGGGCTGGCTTTGGAGATACTGCATGCCCGACTGAAAATCTTCCACCAGTTGCTCTGGCGGCAACTTGCCGAGCATGCCCGGCACATCCCCAGGATTGGCGACCTTCGCCGTACCCCCTTGTTGTCCGAGCAAATCAACGGCCAGTGCCACATAGCCTTCCCTTGCCAGCCGCCGCGTCACATTCTGAATATACGGCGTCAGCCCCATATTCTCGTGGCAAACTAGCGCGATCGGCGATTGGCTGTTGCGGACTGGCCGTGCGAGATAGCCCATCAGCGTGGCACCTGTGCCGGGGAAAGTAATCATCTTGGTCGTCATCCCCGGATCATCGGGAGCTACTTGCACCGATGGATCTGCAGTTCCCGCAGCCGGACCCGTCGTAGCAACCGTTGCCGATTGAGTAGCGATAGTTGCCGTCGCGCTGGCCTGTGGGCTACCGCAGGCTGCCAAGATCGCGGTCGCAGCCGCCATGCCGGCAATGGCGCCAATCCGCCGTAACGCCTCGCGCCTCGATAGATGGCCTTCCTGGTAATCCTCGACGAACTCATCAACGAGATACTGCTGCATATCATTCAGCGTGTCAGTCACCCCTTGGCTCCTTTCTGGAGTAAACGATACAGACTGTACGTTTACTCCGGTCTTGAGGGTTCTTCGGTTGGGGCCGCATCTCCACACGCACGCAGTATTAATCAACTCGACTTCTAAAATGCTCACTCCGCCTTTGGTGCCACCAGCCGTCCAACGAGCGCTAGGCTACCTACCAGCACAACCACCAGCCCAAAGGCCAGCCACGGCGACCGTGTCACGAGATCGCCTGCCAGTACCAAAAGCGCAAGCGATGGTAAGACGCCACAGAAAGAGGCCAGAATATAGCGGGAAAAGCGGATCGGTGCCAGCCCTGCCGCCATGGAGACCAGCGGATAGGCCGGCCCCGGTAGCAGTCGCAGCAACATCACGCTTTGCCACGATATGCGGCGGACCAGTCGCCCCAACTGTGCCTCAGTTGTCGTCGATAGCCAGCGCGTCACAGCTCCTGCT
>JBBRHB010000095.1:0-11588 GCA_038223355.1 Chloroflexales bacterium | reverse complement strand
GTGAGCCCGGTATGATGCGGGTCTGGCTGCGTACCAGCTAGCTGCGGCATGGTCACGGGATAGCAGTGACCTGTATCCGGTGGCCATGGCCGGCGATAATAGACGTGTGAAAGGAGGAATAACCAGAAGAACGAGCACGAGGATACCTGAAGCAACGACGCAGTATTACCAGTGAAAGGTGAAGGTCAGCATGAAGACACGTATGTTGCGCTGGGGGGCGATGTCGCTCCTCTTGACGATTTTGTCGCTTATCGTGAGCGCCTGTGGTGGCAACACGACGACAACGACACCGGGGCAGGCTACAACTGCAAGCGATGCTGGGGCAACGGCGGTGCCCGCCGCAACGATGGCCCAAACGACGGCCGCCACTAACGCCGGGGCAACGACCGCACCCGCCGCAACGTTGGCCCCAGCCACAGCGAGTACGGCGGCAGCCGTAACCGCTGCTCAGACTGCAGCGACAAGTGGAGGTGGGGGCGGAGCCACGATTAGCTTCTGGTCACGCGACAGCGATCAAGCCTTGATCGAGCCAGTGATTAAGGTCTACAATGATACACATCCGACACAGATCAAGGCGACATTTATTCCGGCTGACCAGTTCGTACAGAAATTCGCCGCAGCCGCGTCAGGCAGTGCGGCGCCCGACCTCATTGCCGTCGATCTGATCTTCATGCCCTCCTTTATTGCGTCGGGAGAGATGACGGATATCTCGAGCATGGTGAAGGCACTGCCCTTCGCGAGTCAGCTGAGCCAAGCACATATGAAAGAGGGCACAGCGGCTGATGGCAAAGTGTACTCCGTGCCGTTCAGTGCCGAGGGGTCGGTGCTGATCTATAACAAGAATTTGTTCAAGCAGGCCGGATTAGATCCGGAGAAGCCGCCGAAGACGATGGCGGAAATAGCGGACGATTCGAAAAAGATCACAGCGCTCGGCAACGGCAATTACGGATTCTACTTCTCAGGCGCTTGCGCCGGCTGTAATGCCTTCACCGTCATGCCCTATATTTGGGCCAGCGGTGGGGATATCCTAAGTAAAGATAGCAAGACCGCAACGCTCACGGACCCGAATGTTAAAGGCGTCATGACCTGGCTGCATCAGATGTGGGTCGATAAGCAAATCCCCGAGACATCGAAGGCCGACACTGGGACCGATTTCTTTAATACCTTTGCCGCAGGCAAAATTGGCATGGTCGGGAGTGGTGGCTTCGCGATCGCCCAGTTAAAGACGGCGCATCCTGAGATTAACTTCGGCGTCACAGCGCTCCCCGGTCTCACCGGTGGGCAGGCCTCGTTCGCCGGTGGTGATGTCATCGGCATTCCGACGGGCTCCCAACACGTGAAAGAGGCGACCGATTTCATTAGCTGGTACCTCTCGGATGATGTGCAGATCAATCAGGTTGCTAAGGGTAATGCATTACCCGAGCGAAAGGATCTGCTGAGTAATCAGTATAGCAAGACAGACCCACGCTATATCACAGTGGGGGCTGCCATGTATGACTTCGGTCGTACGCCCTACTCGGTGCACTATAACGAGATCTGGAACGACGTGAACGGCCCATGGCTGACGATGATCCAAAAGTCGGTCTTCGATGGTCAGATCGATCCGGCGATTAAAGAGGCGCAGGATAAGGTCACGTCGATTTTGAGCCAGTAGGATTGGTAGCGCTGGGGTTGGCACCGCGTCTCCCGTCACGGGTACGGCGCACAACCCCAGCCTGGGATCGTGTTGGTTGACGCGAAGTTGAGGAGATAGCTTCCGATGGCAACTCTGAGTCCTACGATCGAACGGCCCAAGGCGCACTCAACGACGACCCTCTCCAAGCAGCGTGCCGGACTCTTCTTTGTTTTGCCGAGCGTGCTGTTCATGGCGGTCTTCTTTATGGTGCCGGCCGTCATGGCCTTATGGGTCTCACTCCATAACTGGCCGCTCTTTGGGCCCCACAAGTTCATCGGTCTCACCAATTACACCAATCTGCTCAAAGACCCTCAATTCTGGGGCAGCCTTGGCTTCACCACGTTCTACGCTGTAATTGTCACACCGCCCATCTTTCTGCTGGGCTTCGGCATGGCCTTGCTGGCCAATAGTGGCCTGCGTGGAGTACGCTTCTTCCGCACGGCCTTCTTCCTACCCAACGTCATTAGCTTTGGTGCAGTGTGCTTGATGTGGTACTTCATGTTGAACGACCAGATCGGCATTATTAATGTGACCTTGCGACGTTTGAGCCTGCTCCATAGCTCACTGATCTGGCTTGCCAATTACAACACGGCTATGTTCGCCATTATCATTCTGGTTGTATGGAAAGCAGCGGGCGGCACAATGCTCCTGCTCCTGATTGGCCTCCAGGCCATCCCGCACGACCTCTACCAGGCAGCGAGTGTGGATGGGGCCGATAGCTGGGACCAACTGCGCTTTATCACGCTCCCATTGTTGAAGCGCACCTTCGCGCTGGCCCTGGTGTTATCGGTTACCGGGTCGTACCTCGCGTTTGACCAGTTCTACATTCTGACGCAGGGCGGCCCACAAGGGCGCACTATCACCATGGTCTACTGGATCGTCAAGAACGCTTTCATCTCATTCAAAGTTGGCTATGCCACAGCCATCTCTATGGTGCTTCTCCTGATTTTGGTCGTGCTCAACGCCGGGCAGCTCTATCTGCTCCGTGACTCTGAGTAGGCGCGCTGCACATCGCAAAGGATTCTGTTATGGCAGTCTTACCAAAGCAGCAAGAGCAATGGACGCGGCGCAAAAACGCGCGCTATCTGCGCCTCGGCCTGATTTATTTTGTGGCTGTGGTACTCGCGGCCTGGTTTTTGTTCCCGATCGGCTGGTCGCTCATCACCTCCGTGAAACCAGCCTCTGAGATCAATGCGAACCCACCGACGCTCTTGCCCGCACACCTAACGGCTCAGAATTACACCAACCTCAACAAGGTTGGCAGCGGCATTGTGCGTTACACCTCAAACAGCGTGTTGACTGCCCTGTACACAATTGTGGGCACAGTGCTCTTAAGCACCCTGGCGGGCTATGGCTTCGCCCGCTTCGGCTTCCAAGGCAAGAATGTGCTTTTTATCCTCGTGTTGGCGCCGCTGATGATTCCTTTCCAGGCCATTATGATTCCGCTGTTTCTGGTGTTGCGAACGCTGCACCTGAACAACACCTTGCTGGGGCTAGCCATGGTCTACATCACCGCGCAGTTGCCTTTCGGCATCTTCATTATGCGCAACGTCTTTGCCACGGTGCCGCGCGATATCGAGGAGGCGGCCTTGATCGATGGCTGCTCGCCGCTGCGCATGCTGTATCGTGTGATGCTCCCGCTGGTGATGCCGGGGATCGTCACGATCGGCTTGTTTGCGTTCTTCAATTCCTGGAATGAATTGTTTGCAGCACTGATTTATTTGACGGACAGTGATAAGTATACGCTGCCGTTGCTGCTGGCGACGGCCCGTACCAATCCTGGTTTATTCGGTGGGACCAACTGGGGGGGGCTGCAGGCCAGCGTCACCATCAGCATGGTGCCGTGTTTGCTGATCTTCATTTTCTTACAGCGCTACTATGTCAGCGGCCTCACCGGCGGTGCAGTGAAGTGATTGTTCGCATTGTACTTTAGGTGTAACCGATGGCTGTTACCTTACAGGAACTAGCTGACGCCGCAGGTGTCTCGGTAGCCACCGTGTCACGGGCACTGAACAAGAGTTCCCATCGGGTCAATGATCAGACTCAACAGCGGATTATGGCCTTGGCCAAGGAACGCGGCTACCGGCCTAATTTGATGGCGCGGGGCCTCCGCACCGAGCAAAGCTTCACCATCGGCATGATTGTCGACAACATCATCAGCCCATTTACGCCGACCATTATCCGTGGGATCCAGGATCGTCTGGCAGAGCATCACTATTTCAGTATCATCACCAATGGAGACGCTGACCCGGACGTGGAGAACGAGGTCATGCATCGTCTGATCAGCCGAGCGATCGATGGCATTATTTTTGTTGAACCTTGGATGCGCGGTCGTAGTCCGGTACTGGATTTGGAGAAAAAGCCGTATGTCGTCGTTCACCGCCTGTTGGGCAGCAGCGCGGGGAATATTGTGTTGGTCGATGATCAGTATGGGGCTCATCTGGCCGTTGAGCATCTGCTTGGCCTGGGACACCGAACGATTGGCTTTATTAATGGACCACGCGGTTGGGCTTCCGCCGCCAACCGGCTGATCGGCTACCAGGTCGAACTGGCGGAGCATGGCATAGCGTATGAACCGGCATTGGTTCGAGAGGGTGATTGGGAGTTGGAAAGTGGTTACGCAGCTACGGCCGCTTTTATGCTGCTGCCTGAGCGCCCCACAGCCATATTCGCTGCTAACGATTTAATGGCACTTGGTGCGATCTACGCAGCCCAGGATGCCGGCTTACGGGTGCCTGAAGATCTTGCGGTGGTTGGCTACGATGATCGCGATATTGCGCGTTTGTCAAGACCGACGATCACCACAGTGACCCTTCCTTGTTACGAGATGGGATATGCAGCTGCTACCATGCTCTTGCAGCTGCTCGGTACCGAGGATACGGAGGACGTCGCCCTGGCGATTCAAGGCACGTTGATTGTACGGCAGTCATCAGGATCAAGCATAGATAGTACAACACAGCATACGTATCGGCGCGATGTCGCGTAAGCACGACCACTACTGCAACGTGTTTGGCTGCTCATAGATATCGCGGATGATCGATTCTATCGCGGGCTCTTCAACGGTTAGGTCGCGAATGGGATAGCGGGCAGCAACGGCGGCGATCAGGTCGGCGGCGGTGGTGTGATCGCGGTCAAAGCGGAGGGCCACGCGCGTACCTTCAACCCGCAGCAACTCAGCGTTGGGCACCTCCACATGATCGACACTTTGGTTCAAGTCGACGACCAATGTGCGCCAGCGACCGAAACGGGTGCGTAAGGTGGCGATCTGGCCATCATAGACGACGCCGCCATGGTCGATCAGCACGACACGTTGGCATAGGCGCTCGATATCGGCCAGATCATGGGTCGTCAGCATGATCGTGACGCCGTTTTCGCGGTTGATATGCTCTAAGAACTCGCGAATGCGCTCGCGTGCTACGACGTCGAGGCCAATCGTCGGCTCGTCCAGAAAGAGGATCGTAGGGTCATGGAGTAGAGCTGCAGCGAGGTCGGCGCGCATGCGCTGGCCCAGGGATAGTTGGCGCACCGGAGTATTGAGGAACGGCTCAAGATCTAGCAAGGCACTGAAGCTGTGGAGATTGGCCTGCCAGCGCGCGACCGGCATACGGTAGATGTGGCGCAAGAGGGTGAAGCTCTCGATGGTCGGCAAGTCCCACCAGAGTTGGGAGCGCTGGCCAAAGACGACGCCAATGCGGCGGACATGTTCGACCCGCTCGCGGTAGGGCACCCGCCCGGCGACCTCGATGCGACCGGAGGTGGGATGGAGGATACCGGTCAACATTTTCATGGTGGTCGATTTGCCCGCGCCGTTGGGTCCGATATAGCCGACGAGTTCACCGGCAGCGACGGTGAAGGAGACATCGGATACGGCATGGACCGGGCGAGTCTGGCGGGAAAGCAAACTGCGTAGGGCGGCGAAGCGCCCAGGTGGGCGCACGGCCAGCAGAAATGTTTTGCGTAGGTGTTCAACCTCGATTAGGGCCATGGTTGTCCTCAGCAGCTGTCAGGAACCGGTAGAAGTATATTTGGAAACGCCAACGCGCCAAAAGAGGCAGGCGACCGCAAAAAAGGTGGCAGCAACCAGGGGTGCGGCCCAGGCTACCCCGGCCGGCAAGCCGTGCGGGTCGGTGCGCTGAAGCAGCAGCAGCGCGGCGGGATAGTTCACAAAGCCAACCGGCACCACCCATAAAAAGAGGTTGCGGATCAGACCGTTGTAGATGCTGAGGGGATAGCTGACAAGCGCATCGCCGCCAAATGTAAAGATGTTTATGACCTCGGGCGTTTTGATCGTCCAAAAGCACATAGTGGCACCGATGACGATCAAGGCCATATAGACGGTCATGCCCGAGAGAAGCGTTAATGGCACGAGTATCATGCGCGCGAGGGTCCAGTTGATCGTGAGGTGGCGGCAGGCATATAGGAAGACCAGCGCACCCTGGATCGAGCGCCCGAAGCGCCGGAGTTGAAACTCTGAGGCCATAATCTGGAAGAAGCTGTTGAGTGGGCGGGTTAAGACGCCGTCGAAGCTACCGCGCTGCATCATGAGTTCGAAGGGCGCATCGAAGCCGCGGCTCACCATTTCGGCTAGGCCAAAGGAAGTCGAACTGAGGCCGTAGAGTACGCCGACTTCGGCAAGATGCCAGCCGCCGACGACGGGGAATTTGCCGAACAATAGCGCCAGCGCGACAAACTCGAGGCCGGTGCTCAAGGCAAAGCCGATCAACTCCAGCCAGAAGGAGAGCTTGTATTGCATCTGGGAGCGGATCCGTGCGCCGATCAGACGTAGGTAGAGCGCTAACATAAGCCCTGCAACGGAGTTACCCGCCCTGAATGACCACCTTGCGTACAGCAGATTGGAGCATGAGCATTGCCAGCAGGGTTAGCGCAAGCGTCCAGCCGGCTTGTAAGGCGAAAGCCCGCCATACGGCAGGACCAGTGAGATGACCGAGCCAAATTTCGGCGGGGAGGCTGGTGATGGCCTGAAAAGGGAGGAGCTGCGCAATCTGGCGCAGCCAGGGTGGGAAGAAGGCCAGCGGCAGGAGAAAGCCAGAAAAAAAGGTTAGCAGGATATTGGCGATGATCATAACCCCGGTGTTGTCGATTAGCCAAAAGGCCGTAAGATTCACGATGAAGCCATAGGCGAACGAAACCAGCAGGGCCAACCCAATCGCCACAACGAAGGCCAGAGCCTCGGTGAGGCGCGGAATGCGGGCAGCGAAGAAGAAGAAGCCTAGGAGATAAGTCACCGAACCACGTAGCAGGAGATTGAAGCAGCGCTCACCGAGCGAGCGGCTGAGCCAGTAGCCATAGAAGCTCCAGGGCCGGCTTAAATCGGTGATGACATCACCGCTGCGAATGGTTTGCATTAAGTCCCAGGGCAGCCACCCGGCACCAATCGAGATTAAGGCCTGCGTTACCCAGGTATAGGTGATCGCGTCATTGGCGCTGAAGCCAGCCACAATGGTACCGGCGCGATAGACCGCCAGATAGACGAAACAGCGCAAGGCGGCAAAGAAGGCATTGGTGAGAATGCCAGCGATATAGGCCGCGCGATAAATGCTCGCGCGGCGAAAGGCGCGGAGGGCAATTTCGTAATACAAGCGTAGGTTGCGCATACGGACCGCAGACAACAGCGAAATCCCGGTAGCGCTGCTGCCCGGGAATTCCATGTTTAAGAAGGGGTATCATACCATAGAAGAACCCCGCGCCATATCAGTAGCGCGGGGTTCGAAGCGGGGAACGATCAGGTCAGGCGTTTAGCGCTCATGGCCTCGGCGTCGTAGTATAAAGCCTACGCCTAGGGCCCCACCCGCCACAAGTAGCAGCAGGAGTGTCACAGCTTGCCGCTGGTCGGAGGCACCGGTGTTCGGGATGGTTGGCGGACGTTGACCCGACGATGGTAGCAGCGCGGTTGGCTGTACGAGGACGACCGGCGTCCGCGCACCGCCAGCAGGCAGGACCGCAGTGGGCGCTCCCGTGGTCGGCGTTTTTGCGCCGCCAGCGGGCACGACTGCAGTAGGAGCAGCCTGGGTTGGCGTCGTGCCGTCACCACTTGGCGGGGCAGCGGTGGGTGGCACGGGGCTACTCGTGCTCCCCGGGAGCGCGCCGGTAGGCGTGCTCGTATTCGACGTCGTACAGCAACTCTTACCGGGCGTATTCGTTGGTGCGCTCGTATTCGTCGGCGGCGTACAGCAGGTCTTGCCGGGCGTATTCGTTGGTGTGCTCGTATTCGTCGGCGTCACACTCGTATTCGTCGGCGTGACAGTGGTATCTGTCGTGGGCGTCGACGTGTTGGTGGTCGGCGTGACGGTAATGTCTGTCGTGGGCGTTGACGTGCTGGTCGTCGGAGTTGACGTGCTGGTCGTGGGTGTTGACGTGCTGGTCGTCGGAGTCGACGTGCCGGCGGGCTTCGTGGGCGTTACCGTAAAGCACTCACGTTCCAAGCAGACAGAGGGGGTCGTCGGCGTCGGCGTGGCGGCATTCTTGGTCGGCGTTATCGTAACGCAGTTTATTTCCAAACAGATAGACGGTGTCGTAGGCGTCGCGGTTGGGGCAACCCCAAACGGCGAGGTCGTATCCGGCTGCGCTAGTGGTTGGGCTCCAACAGGAATAGTAAATATGCCGATTACGATGACCAAAGCGACGGCGACGATAGATATCGCACGGAGTGTGCGACCAAGGCGAGTGGACGTTCCGTTCTTCATATGCCCCTACTCCTTTCTGTGGCTACAACGTTTCGGCACATTAGGGGGTGCCGCCATTATGGTCGGGACGTGAGTACCTGTTGTCACTAAACCCTTCCTCCCAAGATTGCTTACCGCTCTACCTACGACACTTAATACCCTATGGTACAAATAAACACAAAAACTCCGTAAAGAAGCTCAGATCATACGGAGTATCTACGGACCTACAGTGGTAGTGGTGTAATCATACACTACTCCGAACATTTTGCCTAGTCCTTTGCGCTGCCATTTTCATAGTATAAGGCATCACGTTGTCGTCAAGATAACAATGTGATGACATACAATAGGTGGGAAGCAGCAAGCAGGCTAGGTGCACAATCATACCATACTACCATGTGGATACTCGGTTTTAGTGCTCGCTGTGGTAGTTGCGATTGTCGCGTAAGAAGGCGTCGACGGCTTTTTTGGCAGCAGCAATCTTGTTATTGGCTGCAATGTATTGGGCATCGATGCTATCGTATTGTTTGGATGAAATGGCCCCGCGAGCGAGATCGCCTTCAGCGGTGCGCTGGCTCTGGCCGAGGGGCGCGCGCGCCTGCTCCGCAGCGGCGACCAGGGCAACCAGTCGCTCGAACTCAGCCTGGACGACCGGACTATCGAAACGAATATGCGCGTACTCTTTTGTGTTGGTGGTGTTCATGCTCGTCCTCCTTTACAGGCAGCAAACAGCCCCTAGGCGTCCAATTATATGCGCTCAGTGGCGGTGATGGCAACTTCGCTCTCGAGCAGGACTAGCCGTTCTGCTAGGTAGCGTGCCAGTCACACGGGTGATGGCAACGCAGGAGGCGGGCGGGTATGATCGAGCATATGAGAACACAATGGAGGCGACAATGACAGCTACGGAACAACCTACTACGGGATTACAGGCGTTATCGAATGGCATGGCCGATGCCGTGGCCAGCATTGGGGCGGCCCTGGTGATGGTAGAAGGACGGCCACGGCAGGCAGCCAGTGGCGTGGTTTATGCGGCAGGCTTGGTACTCACCGCCGATCATGTACTGGAGCGCGAAGAGGATATCAAGATTCAAACACACGATGGACAGGTGCTAGCGGCACAGTTCGTCGGACGTGATCCGGCGAGTGATCTTGCAGTGCTACGCGTTACAGGCTTGAACAGTGCGCCGGCACGGGCAGCGAGCGGCGAGGCACGCGTGGGGCAGATGGCACTGGCGGTAGGACGACCATCGGCCGAAGGCGTGCAAGCCAGCCTGGGCGTGGTGAGCGCGGTCGGTGGCCCGGTGCGCGTGGGTAAAGGGGCGATGCTTGAACGCTATCTACGCACCGATGCAACGCCATATCCTGGCTTTTCCGGCGGAGCGCTGGTCGATATTAGTGGTGCTGTGCTGGGTATCACCACCACGGGTTTAGCACGGGGCGTAACCATGGCTATTCCAGCGGCAATTGCGTGGCGGGTGGCAGACACTTTGACGCATCAGGGCAAAATCAAGCGTGGCTTTCTGGGGATCAGTTCACAGCCCGTGCATATTCCAGCAGCACAGCGGGCCGGACGCCAGGAAGAAGAAGGGCTATTGATTATGCGGGTGGAAGATGGCGCGCCGGCCCAGCAAGGTGGTGTGTTGCTCGGTGATATTCTGGTTGCACTAGACAATCACCCGGTGCAAGATCCAGATGACCTGCAGGCGTTATTGACGGGGGAACGCGTCGGGCAGGCAGTGCCGGTGACCGTCTTGCGAGGTGGCGTTTTGCAGACGCTGCAGATCACGATTGCGGAACGTTCATAGGAATTTCTGTATGACCCGTGTGCTCGTGGTCGCGCCAACGCCAGCCCTGCGCATGGGTGTGCAAGCTCTGCTGACAGCAGCAGATATCGAGTTTATTGGAGCAGCGGCGACGCTGGATGAGCCGGGGGCCGACCTACACGGCGCGGATGTGGTCGTTATCGCCGACGACGGCTCGTTGCCAGATCGAGCGGCAGGACAGGACGAGGGGCCGGCCTGGCTGGTCTTTTCGTCTGATCCGGCGACCGTTCAGCAGCTGCGCCGGCTGCATGTGCGGGCATGGGGCATCGTGTTGCCGGACGCTCCGGCAAGTGAATTGCATGCCGCAGTGATTGCCACTGGGCAGGGTTTGATTGTCCTGCCCCCCGCGCTGCTTGAGGCCGTCGTTAGCAATGTCGGCATGGTCGGAAGTGGTGCGGTCGATGCACTAGTTGAACCACTTACGACGCGTGAAGACGAAGTGCTCCAGCTTGTGGGCCAGGGCTTGTCGAATAAGCAAATTGCGCGACAACTGCACATTAGTGAACATACGGTGAAGTTCCACGTCTCGGCGGTGTACAGTAAATTGGGAGCCGTCAGCCGCGCGGATGCAGTTAGTCGCGGCGCACGGCGTGGCCTGATTATCTTATAGACCGGCGTTTTTCGATTCTGATAGTTGCATGATGATGGAGTGCATGGTAGACTAGCGCAGTCGTTTACGATGACCACGTTAGACTGCAGTTGCCGGCCAAGATGCGGCAACGGCCCTCGGTTCGCCCAGCCCTGTTTGCTGCGCGGACAGCAAGGAACCTACAACATGCTGAAATTGGCCTCCCGTCCACGCCGTACGGTTGCTGATCTCCAGACATTCATGGACAATCATCGCTTCTTCTCGCGTCGCTCGCTTGGTCGACTGCTCGCAGCAGTTACCGCTGGCACAGCGCTCACTGCCACAGGCCTAGTAGCTCCCCAACACTCACACGCACAGCCCATTGCCGCGACCCTCGCCGTACTCGGTACGAGCGGCAGCGGAGATGCAGCTTTTACTGTGTCAACCGGCACCGCTGTCAGCGGCGTTCAGGCGTTTGGTGCGCCGTTGCAGAGCGCACAACAAGTGCGGGTAGCCGTCGCCGTGGGACTCTTACGTATGGAGCCTACTACCCATAGCGCGCGGATCGCACGGCTGTACCGTGGGACAGTGCTGACCGTTACGGGCCAGCAGGATCAGTGGTACCAAGTCCAAACACTGGGCGGCGGCAGTGGTTGGGTGGCGGCAGAGATTGTTGAGGTGGTAAGTACACAGGCCGATACGACACCGGTCGCAGCACAAGCTACGGGTTCTGTCACGGCGATGGGTACGGCATTTGGCCAAAGTATTGCCCAAATTGCCAGAAGGTATGTTGGCTATGCCTACCGCTATGGTGGGGCCGGTCCCTATTCCTTCGATTGCTC
>JBBRHB010000094.1:0-11622 GCA_038223355.1 Chloroflexales bacterium | reverse complement strand
GCTTCATGCGATGGCCACGGCAAAGGGCGAGCAGACGGCGCTCACCGGCGCCCGGCTCCTGCCAGCGTGAGACCAACTGCGCGAGGTCGGGCCGGTTGGCGAGATACCACTCCAGACGGGTCTTGAACTCAGGGAGCGAATCTAGGAGCTCCGGTTCGATCGTTTTGACCGCGAACAACGGGATCAGCCCTACAAACGAACGCACCTTGAGCGGGACGGTGCTCTCATCAGGCAGGTGGAGCACATCGTAGAAGAACTCGTCCTCCTCATTCCAGAGCGGTATGCCTTCACCGCCTAAGTTGTTGAGCGCATCGGCGATCGCCAGGAAATGCTCCAAGAACTTCGTAGCAACGGCCTCATAGACCGAGTTCTCACGTGCCAATTCCAGCGCGATCGTCAACATGTCCAGGCAGAACATACCCATCCAGCTCGTGCCGTCACTCTGCTCAAGATGGCCGCCTGTCGGTAGCTCGGCGCTGCGATCAAAAACACCAATGTTGTCCAGCCCAAGAAAGCCACCTGCGAACACATTGTTGCCTTCGGCGTCTTTGCGGTTGACCCACCAAGTAAAGTTAAGCAACAGTTTGTGGAAGATACGCTCCAAAAACTTCCGGTCGGTACGACCGAAGTGTTTCTGCTCGATTTTATAAATACGCCACGCTGCCCACGATAACACGGGCGGATTAACATCTCCGAAGGCCCATTCATACGCCGGAATTTGCCCGTTGGGATGCTGATACCACTCGCGGAGCAGATGGTCGATTTGGCTTTTGGCAAAGTCGGGGTCGATCAACGCTAGGGGGATGCAGTGAAACGCTAGGTCCCAGGCTGCATACCAGGGATATTCCCAGGCATCCGGCATCGACAATACACGCTCATTATACAGATGCGTCCAGTCACGGTTACGTCCTTTCAGCCGCTCCGTTGGTGGGGGTGGCTGGCCTGGATCGCCCTCCAGCCAGTGGCGCAGACGGTAGTGGTAGAACTGCTTCGACCACAACATCCCCGCTAAGGCTTGACGAAAGACCAGCCGCCGGTCGTCATCCATCTCGTCTGGCAACAGTGCAGCGTAGAACGCGTCGGCATCGCCGCGCCGTGCCTGGTAGACCGCATCGAAGTCGGCAAACGGGTCTGAGGGAGTGGTATTACTGCCCTGCGGCACACTTACATCGCCCTTGACCACGGGCGGCTCGCCGGTCGTGCCGGCTGCTGGCGCCGCGGCTCCACGAACCGGGGCTGTCACCACTGCCGAGCTAGACACACTTTGGGTTGCAGTGGCCACCGCGGGTACAGTGCTCAGCCGCAACCGCACACTAACCTCTCCGCCGGACGGAACTGTAAACTGGTAGTGAGCCGCAACCTTCGTACCCTTCTGTGCTGGGTTTACCGCTGCTCGATCACCATCAATAATATAGCGATGGAAGGCATCCTTCGAGTACGAGGGCGAATTCTGTGCTCCGTATAGTCGCTGCGTGTTCGTGTCGTTTCCCGTGAAGAGCAACTCCGGATGCGCGTCACCATCATCCTGGCAAACCAATCGGTAATCGCCTAGTACCGGATGGGAGGCACAAATGACATGAGGATTATGCTGTTCGACACTAAGTGACGGGGAAGGATCGCCCGCATAACCCCAGGACCATGTATTACGGAACCAGATAGTTGGCACCAGATGAAGGGGTGCAGACGCCGGCCCACGATTGGTAGCTCGTATTTGGATCAGAATATCATTCACGCCGGCCTTTGCATACTCGACAGTCACATCAAAATAGCGGTCTTCGGCGAAGACACCCGTATCTATCAACTCGTACTCTGTATCATCCTTCCCGCGCTGTCTGTTCTCATGGACCAACTCGGCGTAAGGAAAGGCCGCTTGAGGGTATTTATAGAGCATGCGCATGTACGAGTGGGTGGGCGTTGAATCGACGTAGAAGTAATATTCCTTGACGTCCTCACCATGATTACCCTCTGGCCCCCCCAGCCCAAACAGCCGCTCTTTGAGGATCGGGTCATGCTCATTCCAGAGTGCAAGCGCAAAACACAGCCGCCCTTTGTCGTCGGAGATACCGGCCAGCCCATCCTCGTTCCAGCGATAGGCCCGAGAGCGAGCATGATCATGGGGAAAGTAGTTCCAGGCGTCGCCATCGGCACTATAATCCTCACGCACTGTCCCCCAAGCCCGTTCACTAAGGTATGGTCCCCAGCGTCGCCACGCATCACCATCCTGGGCTAGTCGATCATGTTCTGCAGTCATTGTGATCTCCAATGCGGTGCAAGTGGCTTCGGCAGCTATTGTAGTCGTGTGTACGGCGCATAGCAAACAACTGACGGTCTGAACATTGCGAGAACACGATCATGCATCATCAAAGGAGCAGATTGTGCAGACATGGGATCTCGTAATAATTGGTGGCGGGCCGGCAGGAGAGGCTGCTGCCATGGAGGCGATTGCGTTGGGGGCGCGCGTTGCACTTGTGGAGCAACGCGGGCGGTATGGTGGTACTTGCAGGTACGCTGGCTGCGTCCCGTCCAAAACATTGCTCCATAGCGCCGAGGTCCTTCACATGATGCAACATCATGCCAAGGCCATTGGTCTACCGCCGGTCAATCCCGACTGGGATTTTCGGGCAGTTCTGCGGCACAAGGATGATGTCATTCTGCGCGCCGGTGGCGAGGATGGATACGATGTGCCCCGGTCATTCCGGGATGCCGGTGGGCAAACGTTTACTGGAACGGCTCACTTTCACGATCCGCATACGCTCAATGTCGCCGGGGAACTCCTCACAGGCGAACAGTTTGTCATCGCCACAGGCTCGCGCCCACGCGTGCCTTCTATTCCGGGCCTAGCCGAAGCTGGCTACCTGACCTGGGAGGGTATTTTCGATTTGCCCACGGTGCCGGAAGCCTTGGCTATCATCGGCGGTGGGCCGCTCGGCATTGAGTTGAGCCAGGCCTTCCACCGTTTTGGCAGTCGTGTCACTGTCTGGGAAGCTGAGGATATGATCATCCCCCAAGCCGATTCCGACGCAGTTAAGGTCTTACAGGCGGCGTTGGAGGCTGAAGGCGTGGAGTTCCAACTATCGACCCAGATTAAGCAGGTACGCCGCGAGCGGGAGCGACGGATCATCATTGCCGCACGTGATGGCGACAGACGCGAAGACACGGTGACGCACATTTTAGTTGCCGCAGGACAGGAACCAAATACTGACACCCTCGATCTCGATCAGGCGCGTGTCAAATGTAAACAAGATGGCAGCATTGAAGTTGATGACTACCTGCGCACGTCGGCCCCCCATATCTACGCCTGTGGTGATGTTATCGGTGGCTATCAGCTCGCCCACGTTGCAGAATACGAGGGCAAACTAGCGGTCGGGAACGCGCTCAGTCGTACGCAGCAGCGCAGCGATCAGCGCGTCGTTCCATGGGTCGTCTTTACATCGCCCCCTTTAGCACACATTGGCATGCTCGAAAGCGAAGCAAGCGCTCAGCAGATACCGTTCGTCGTGGCCCAGCTACCGGTCAGTTCAGTCGAACGTGCCCTACTGGTTGAAATGCAAACTGGCTGCATCAAGGCCCTCGCCCACCGGCACACTGGGGAATTGCTCGGCGTGGAAATCGTCAGCTATGGCGCCGACGATCTCATTCATGAAGCCGCACTGGCGCTTAAACTCCATGCCTCCGTCCACGATATCGCGGACGTGATCCATGCCTTTCCAACCTTCTCTCAGGGTCTTGGGTTGATCGCAACTGAACTCGTTGGGAAGCTGGATAGTCGCTAGCTGCTGTGTTCGTCGACCCCCCCGTCGGGTGTGGCCGCAGACTGCAGCCGCTGCAAATCAAGTAAGGGGACATATTGCCCCGCAGCATAATGAACCTGTTCGCCTTCGCCGCTAAAGACGGTAACGCCTTGCCGTCCTTGTACCTGCCAGCGGTCGTCAACCTGCAGGAGCGCCGTATCTTCGTCCACACCGACCACTGTGACACCGTCTGGCCTTGTACTAAGCATTGAGCGCAACTGTGCAGCCGTGGTAAAGCTGCGCAGACGATCAAAATGGGGGATGACCGTTAAGTATGGAAGCAGTGCCAGCGCGGGTGCCCATTGCGGCGCCTGACCGGCCACGATGGTCCGAATACGGATGGTGAAGGGCCCCAGCATCATAGCCCCAGCACTGCAGCCAGCCAGGACCGCACCCTGTTGCCATTGATGTACAAGTGCCCGCCACGCCGGCGTATCACGCCAGGTCTCGACCACATACTGGGGGTCACCCCCAGAAAAATAAAAGAAGTCGGCGCTGGCCAACTGTTCAATGTTAGCCGGGGCGAAGGCGTCTTCGCGTTGCACGATCAACAATGGCGTAACCATGGCTCCGAGTGCCTCAAAATGGGCGACACCCTGCGCGTTCCAGCGCTCCGGCATCCCCGGCTCTTGCCCACTCGCCGTCGGTAGCAGTACGACTCGCGCCCCCGGACGAAGCCTGTCCAATAATAGCCGGTCTACGTTATCCATGGCCGGAGTGTATTCTCCCGAGCCTACTAACGCCAGCATACCCTCACTCATGACGCGCTCGTTCCTTCTGTCATGGCCGACAGAGCGAGACTATCACTGTCGGTCATGTGATGCCAATGCAGATGTGTATGTTCATGGTCGGCAATGTGCCGGTGGGGATGGCTATGCGGCTGCCCTGCAGCCGGAAGATCCTCCGCAGCATGAGTATGCGTCGCCGCCAGATGCCGTGGGTCGTCGTGGCCAGACCAGTGAACCGTGTGTGGGGCATTATCAACGAGCAAGCTTTCGCCGTGATGCCAGCGAGCGCGGAACAAATCATAATTTTTCTTGCTCTTCGTACGCTGCTCTTCTTCGGTCAGGCTGTACCACTCACGATGGGGGTGTTTGTTGAGCATCACATCGAGCGCCGGTACGGCCACTGCTCGCAAGCCGGCGGCTTTAAAGAAGAAGCTCCAGTAAATATCGGCCAAGCGATAAAAGCGGAATTTCTCATCGATCAGGCCAACATCTTGCAGATTTGCCCGCCGAAAGGCGAGCAGATAGCCTTCGATCGCATCGACATCGGCCTCGCTTGCTTCGGCAAACTCCCGCAAGTCGGAAGTGCGCAACCCATACGGTCCCGCCACGCCAACACTCGGGTCATCAAGCACCGCAGCCAATGTTTCCCATATGGGATCAACTAGCTCGATCGACGTGTCAAGGAGCACAACGAAGTGACCGGTTGACGCCCGGATTGTCGCGTTTCTGCCACCAGCATACTCCAGATTATGATCGGCAAACAACACTTCCACCGGCAGTACCGTGCCAGATGGCGTGACCAAATGGCCGACCTGAGCCAACGCCTGCAGCATGTCCACCGTGTCGTCGGTTGAGCCATTATCAATGATCACAACTTCCAGGCTTTGGTCTGTAGCATGCTGTGCAATGCTGCTTAAACAGCGCTCAAGATCACTGCGGCTGTTGCGGGCGATCAGATTGATGGACCAGCGGTAGCGATCCGCTTCATGTATTCGATTTGGCCCCGCATCCGATCTCGTGATAAGCGCCAAGGTACTGCCACGCATTTGACGGCGGAGCTTGGGTCCATCACGTGTATCCTGCAGTTCGTAGCCCCCCGCCCTGATTTCGACTCGTATAGCGTCAGCCTCAGCATAGTGCCGCTCGGCCCGCGCCCGGGCACGTTGCTCAAGACGAGTAACCAAATCAGGCGCAAGCTGCTCCTGGGCGCCGGTGGCCGTTGGATATAAATCGAGCCCAAGCACCGTATCCCATTCTGTGAGTAAGGCGTGCTGTGCGGCGGCACCAATGATCGTGACGGGCGAGCGTACCATCCTCCATACCACTGCTAACGCTTGTGGCAGGTTTAGGTCGTCCGCAATAGCTGCAGCAAAAGCGGTACGCCATACCTCCATACTGGAGTCGTCGGGTGGCGCACCGGCACCGGCCGCTCGCTGTTGGGCGATGCCACGTAACCGTCGCAGCGCGACCTGTGCCGCACGCAGGGCCGTAAAGGTAAAATTTAACCGCGAACGGTATTGTGTGGTGGCGAAGAGATAGCGTAATGCAAGCGGCTCAAAGCCGCGCGCCAGAATATCATCTAGCGTGTAATCATTGCCAGTTGACTTGGCCATCTTCAGGCCATCTGTCAAGAGATGTTGCGCATGTACCCAATAGCGCGCCCACCGGTGGCCAGTAACCCCTTCGCTTTGAGCAATTTCATTTTCATGGTGAGGAAAGATGTTGTCGACGCCACCGGTGTGAATCTCGAACTCTTCGCCCAGGTAGCGGGTCGCCATAGCACTACATTCAATGTGCCAGCCTGGGAAGCCGCGGCCCCATGGGCTATCCCACGCCATTTCTCGGCCGGGTTCCGCCGCCTTCCACAATGGGAAATCTTCCACGTTACGTTTGAGGTCGTCCGAATTGTCATGTACTCCAGGCAAGCTGCCTTCGAAGTTATTACCAGACAGTGCCCCATACGGCAGAAACTGCTTGACGTCGTAATAAACGTTGCCACCAGCAACATAAGCCAAGCCACGGGATTGCAATTCCTGGATCATACTAATCATCTCGGGAATATGCGCCGTCGCACGAGGAAAAACATGCGCAGGCAGGATATTGAGCTTGTGCTCGTCGGCCAGGAAGGCAGCAGTGTAAAAGGCCGCGATCTCGGCCGACGACCGTCCTTCCTTACGAGCCTGGGCAACCAGTTTGTCTTCCCCTTGATCGAGCCGTTCCTGTCGCATGTGGCCGACATCGGTGATGTTTTTTATGTGCAGGACTTCGAAGCCCTCGTAGATCAACGCACGGCGGAGCCAGTCTGCCATTGTAAAGGTGCGCAGATTCCCAATATGAATATACCGGTAGACCGTCGGGCCACAGCTATAGATCCGGATCAAACCGGGCCGCATCGGCTCTACCCGTTCCTTCTGACGGCTGTAGGTGTTGTAGATGTTCATGAACGTACCTCCACCTATAAACTGATCACAGCGTTGACCGCATGACGGTGGATGTCCATGGATAACGGTCATTCGGTTCATTGTACATGTTTAACCAGATGGCAGCCGTGGCCACGAGCAGGGTTAGACGTGTCCTTCACTCGGGATAGCGCGGACGAAGCGGCGCGTGATATCTTGCGGACGCGTAATGGCACCGCCGATCACGACCGCATGCGCGCCCAGAGCGAAGGCGCGTGCGACATCGTCAGGCTCCCGATAGCGGCCTTCGGCGATCACGGGCAGTGTAAGCTGCTTGACAAGCAGTTCAAGGAACTGGAAATCTGGACCGTCAAGCGCTGGACGACCATGCTCGGTGTAACCGGCCAAGGTCGTGCCCAGCACGTCTGCACCCAGGGATGTGGCCAGTTCTGCATCCTCGACGCAGGAAACATCCGCCATTACCGGCTTATGGAGATTGGTATGAATGTAGTGGATCAACGCTGCCAACGTGACACCGCCCGGGCGGTGTCTCGGAGTGGCATCGATCGCGATCCAGTCACAGCCCGCCTGGGCAATCTCTATTGCCGCCTCGCATGTTGGCGTAATGTAAACCGCAGAATCGGGCGAATAAACTTTGTAAAGGCCAATGATCGGTCGCTCGGTGATCAGCCGAATGGCGGCAATATCGGGAGGCGAGTTGGCTCGTATACCAACTGCCCCACCTTCGATCGCCGCACGTGCCATCGCAGCCATGATCTGATCACCGAACAGCGGCTCACCCTCATAGGCTTGGCACGACACAATCAAACCGCGCGGCAGCATATTCATTAGCATTACCCCCTGCCATCTGTAAGCTCAAAGTCTACTTCGAACAAACGCCCCCATGGTAGACGAACACTGCCAGGAACGATGCGAAAGCGGTCTGCAAAACCCGGCAGCTCGTCAATCAATGTGTTGAGCCGTGCCTCGATCCGGGCCAGCACGCGCGGGAGGTTGGTGGCAGTTGGCTCCTCACTGCCAGTTTCCATTCGCAGCCACGTACGTAGCTCAGCCCGTACTAGCCGCTGGTAGCCCCAATCTTCGACCAGTCTGTGCAGCAGAAAGCGTTCATGCGCAGCCTTCTGGCCTTCATTGGCAATGAACTGGCTAGCGCAGGCCTGCGCAAGTGCTGTCCCAATTGTGTTTCCGGCCGTGTTCCAGCCACCATAGGCAGCAAGCGCCGGAAGACTGATCTGCACTTGCAGCAGCGCTAGGAATGTTGGGTCGGCTCCATTGGGATAGGCGACATCCGCTACTATGAGCCGCTGTCCGGTCTTCTGCCGTCTATCCATCTCAGCGACCAGCGACTGCAGTGCTGGCAAGCGTTCCACACGCTCCTGCTCGGCTAGCTCAGGGTCCCATTCACCGCGCCGTGCAATGGGTGCATCCACGGCCAGCCAAAAGTCGCTTTCATCCTCCGTGACGATGCCACCGACCGCATATACCTGGCGCTTGACCGTTTCCGCAACTGACCCGTCCTCATATGGCGCGACGATCATCGCTCCCTCTGGCGGAGCGTACACAGCTTTAAAGCGCGGTTGAAGCTTGGCTTGAACATTCAAGAGGCGCGCTACCAACACACACCCTACTTCGTCGGCCCCCGGATACATCAGCAGGCGGTCACCCAATGCTAACCACGCGCCCCACTCGGACAACCAGCGCTTCTCACATGAAGGCAGCCCATACGGACTCGTGTCATCAGAACTCAAGACCAGCAGGTCGAAGACGCCCTCGGCGAGAAGTTGCAACGCACACAAGTTAACCGTGTGGTTACGCGCTCGGCGGCGAAGAAAATCCTGCCGGTACATTGCGGGCACAGCGGCGACTACCTGCTGCATTTCGTCTGTGACGTTCTGCCCTTGTTGCTGGCGATCCATCAATTGCGAAAGTTGGTACAAGCGCGTCCCGTACAGCTCCCAATAGGCCGGTTCCTCACGGGCGTTATCCGCATTCGAGACACGCGTCACGAGGTTGAAACCAAGTATCTGCAGCTCTGGATGCTGGGCTTTGAGTGTCCTGAGCAACTCCAGCCGCGCAAGAACAGTACCGGCTGATTCGTGGCCGATGCGCGAGGCAACGAGGCCACCATAGCCGAGCATTTCGCAGGAGACGATCAACGCATCCAGTGAAGGCACAATCTCGGTCAACCAGCTCGCGAGCGCCCCACAATCGGCCGGCTGTTGGTACACACTGAGGAGGTGATCTGGTGGTAGGCGCAGCGTCACACCGGCTATGGCAGCGATCATGACCGGGTAGCGGGTGTTGACTGGACGCTCATCGAGTGGGATCAAGCCAATCTGCATACTATATGCCCTTGCTGGACTGCAGGGCGCGCCAACCAGCCCCGCTGAGCACAGCGAACAACCCTAGCTCAGCAGCCTTAATGACAATCTCACGCGGACCGGGCAGCGCGTTCGCCCGCAAGGCCGCGACTAGCGGATCCCACCACTCGGGCCCCAACTCGGCGACACCACCGCCGATGATGAGCGCCTGCGGGTCGACGGCACACAGCAACCCAGCCAAAGCGAGCCCCAAGACGCGGCCGCCTTCTGCAATGGCTTGCCGAGCAAGAACGTCACCGCTTCGGGCACGGGTGGCCACCTCCCGCAAATCGAACTGCTCGTCGCTCGCTGTAAGCTCTCGGTAGCGGGCTACCAGCGCCGGGCCGGCCGTGTAGGCTTCTAAATGACCACTCTGACCACAAGAGCAGCGTCGCACTCCCTGGTAATCCACCACCATATGGCCAATTTCGCCGGCACTGAAGGTCGCGCCGCGCCACAGCTGGCCATTCAGGACCACGGCTCCTCCAATTCCTGTTCCAACCGCGACATACAAGACATGCTCGAAGCCCCGACCTGCTCCGACGTGTTGCTCACCGAGAGCAAGCGCGTTAACATCATTGTCGACCGTGACCGGCAGCCGGAAGACCGCCTGTAACGCTTCAGCGACCGTTGTACCCTTCCAGCCAAGGAGGTTGTCGGAAGCATAGAGCACGACGCCCCGTGTATGATCAATCAGTCCTGCCGTGCCAACACCGATAGCTGCTATCTCAATGTTATCCCGACGACCTGCTTCCCGCACTTGTCGACCCAATGTGCTAACCGCAGCCAAAACAGCCGCAGAGCCCGCGCGAGCCGGTGTCGCCGTCGCATGCACATGTGTCACCCGACCACTAGCATGCACAATTGCGGCGGCCAGTTTCGTGCCCCCAATATCAATGGCTAACGCGCTCAGCATGATCCAGCTAGGCCAATTTCGTAGGCTAGGTAACTAGGATGACAGGCTTGCGGCCTCGGCCAGTGTTACCGGACGGCCAAGCTCGGCGCTCTTCCAGGCGGCTTCCGTTAACCGGGCGACGGCCAAGCCACAGGCCGCAGGCGCGGCGGCGTGGTCAACGCGTCCAAGCAGGAGGTTTACAAAGTCTTGGTCAGGATCACTTGTCAGCGGCAGTTCGCTAGTCACCTCGCGAACGCTGGGTTCGCCTTCGCGGGCGACTAACAACGTCCCATTTTGGAAAAGCGCAGTACCTTTCGTGCCGTGCACTGCGACATCTTCGTGCCAAGCGATAGAGGCGCTGCCCAGAATGCTGAAGTTGGCAATTGCGCCGCCTTTCATACGGACGCTCAGTGCCGTATCAATATCGACGCGCGTACCACGATTGTCGATGACCGCATAAACCGACTCGGGCTCAAGCCCGGTCATCCACAGCACGACATCGAGCAAATGACTCCCCGAGTCGTTCAATTGACCACCGGCGGACAGTGCCGGGTCCTGACGCCACGTACCCTTCGTCCCTTTGGCCCAAGCCTGAGCTAGGTAGGCTGAGACGAATTGGATGTCGCCTAGAGCTCCACTTTGGATCAGCTCCCGCAGGAAGATATAGGCACCTTGCACATGTCGCTGATAAGAGACCGCGAGCTGCTTACCCTTAACATTCGCAAACTCGATCAGCTGTTCCGCATTTGCACTGCCCGCGACAAAAGGTTTTTCCATGAGCACATGCAGCCCCGCCTCCAGGCACGCCAACCCATGCTCCAAATGGTCGCTATGTGGTGAAACGATCACAGCAGCATCCGCCGGCACCTGCTTGAGCGCATCTCGGTAGTCGCTAAAGGTGGGAACCTCCGCGAGTTCAGGAAACTCCTGCTTAAGCGCGGCATGTGCTGCATCTGCGGGATCAGCAAAAGCCACCAACTCCACCTCGGGGATACGCTTGAGTTGCTTGATGTGCGCCCGACCCATTCCGCCGATCCCGATCACGAGAAAGCGTACTTTGTCCACCGTCAGCCCTCCCTTATGTCCTGCATTGGACATAGCAACCTTAGCATAATTTTCAGGGTGCTGCACATGATGCGCACACATTTTGGAAGCTTCGTCTCCTTACGCGAACAATTACGGAACCAGCGCTTCTGGCTTTGTGTTTGGCGGGAACAGACCGGGGGCCAATTGGTCGACGTCGAGCCACGCCCCGACCACATGCTGATCCGCAATCAGGAGATACCCGCGAATCGCTAGATGCTGATGTGGCTCTTGGCCAAGCTGATAGACACGGATTGGAAGCGTTTGGCCGGCCCATTTAGTGAAATCAAGTCCGATAGCCCGCGACGCATCGAGATAGAGTTTCCAAGGCGGCTCCATTGCTGA
>JBBRHB010000093.1:0-11694 GCA_038223355.1 Chloroflexales bacterium | reverse complement strand
TCGTCGAACGGATCTTGACGGTCACGACGACCTGTCAGCAGCAGCAGCAGCCGATCCTGCCGTTCCTCGCCGACGCGGTGCAGCGCTCCTGGGCCGGCCTCCCTGCCCCAACCCTCCTCCCCACCACCTGAACGGATACCTAGGGCTGGTGTCGCGCAGAGCTTTGCACCACCAAGGTCAGCCAAATAGCTCAAAGGGTGCTGACGATCACCTCCATTGAAAGACGCTTAAGACGCTTGAGAAATTGTCCGTCCATACAGCCCGATCACTTCGTGCCTTGGCGGGCTTCCAGCGCTGGTCCGCTGCTAGTGCAGCGAGTTCGGCGGGCTGCCGGGCCATCACGATCCACTCAGATGCCATCTTGCCCTGTGCCGACTCGGCCGCACTTACTCGGAGGTCATCCTGATTGAGTGCTGTAAGGTGTGCGTCTTGTGCCAAGTTGGCGAGCACTGGCTGCAGATCGAGATGGTTATTCGAAATGTGAAACATCAATAATCCCTGCTTGCTAAGCTTGTCGAGGTACAGTTTGAGTGCTTCCCGCGTGAGCAGATGCACGGGAATGGAGTCCGAGCTAAAGGCATCAAGAATAATCATGTCAAATTGTCCTGTCTGCGCTGCTCCCAAGGAGAGCCGAGCATCTCCGAGGATCACGTCTGCCGGACAATTTTGTAGGAACGTGAAGTACCGGGGATCGCGCGCGATGCGTTCCACAGTCGGATCAATCTCGTAAAACGTCCAGTGATCGCCCGGCTGGCTATAACAGGCCACCGAGCCGGCACTGAGGCCAATGGCTGCTACCGAGCGATGACCTGCCGCCCCACTAAAAGCTGTAAATAGTTGCCCGAGCGGTCCCGAAGGAAAATAGTATGTTAGTGGTACCTTCTGCTGCGCCGGGTTAAGACTCTGCATACCGTGCAATGTAGTGCCGTGCATCAGCACTTGGTCGTTCATGCCCGGCATGCGCGTCACACGTGATATTCCGAAAAAACTGCGCTGTGCCGTAAGCACCTGGCCTTCTGGTCCAACAAACATTAGGCTGGCCAGTAAGATTGCCCCGACGCCCATCCCAAATCGGATCGCATTGCGCGAGAAACTAAAGAGGATAATAGCCGGCAGGCCAACTATCAACAGACGCGCGAGCGGGACGGCTGCTATTCCCCATCGTTGAGTGCCCATGATAAGCCCTGCCGTCAGGAGACCAAGCGCTGCGGGTAACCCGAAATCAAGGAGTCGATGGCGCATGCGCAATCCACCACGGACGACTGGCAGCCCAATCATGCAGGCGAGGACCAGCGCGATTGGGTATTCCGCGACAGACGTAAAGATCATCGGAGCGATCAACGCGTTAAAGATCCCACCAAGCACCCCGCCAACTGACATCCACAAATAGAATTCCGTGAGATGCTCGATCGCAGGTCGATCCTTTGCCAGTTCACCATGACAGACCATGGTCAGGATAAAAAATGTAATGAGATGCAGTGGCACCAGCAATGTGATCGGCTGGTTACCATGCAGCATGAGTGTGATGACCAGTGGCAGGAGCACGATTGGCATGGCGCGGCGCATCACGAAATGGGACAGGATCGGCTTCCGGGCAAAAACGAGCACAAATGTCAACAAATAGATGGACAATGGAATGATCCACAACAGTGGGACCGTCGCAATATCCGTTGATAGGTAGGTGGTGACACTTAACAGGAGACTTGACGGAACAAGTGCTAATAGGATCCAACGCACACGTCGACGCATGGTCAGTCTGCTCATACGATCTGTTCGCGCGCTTGGGTCGTCGCCCACTTGTGCTTGCGCTGGCCTAGCATTGGCTTGCTTGGACCCCCAGGGCCACAGCAGTACGCCGCAACTCCAGAGCAACACGACCAGCACACCATAGCCGGCGGCCCACAAGCGGCTCTGGTCGTGCAGTTGCAAATACGGCTCAACGACTGTCGGATAGCTTAGAAGCGCCAGCATACTACCAAGGTTGCTGGCGGCATACAGGAAATATGGGTCGGTGCCGGCAGAGTGTCCGGTCTTGGCGAACCATTTCTGTAGAAGCGGCTGCTTGCCGAAACAACAAAGAATGGTAGTCCCACCGATACAAGCATCAACGTGAGGAGCCAGGGAATGGGATTAGTTGCCGTCGGTGGTGTCCAGTGTGCGGGGATACCCAGTGGAAGTACAATGAGTGGCACAAGCAATAGACAGAGGTGGACGACAATCTGTCGGCGCACGCTCAACCATTTGGTGGTAGCGTGGGCGTAGATATAGCCGGCTAGCAGCGTGGCCTGGTAAAAGACCATAGCCGTGTTCCAGACTGCTGCCGTGCCGCCAAGTAAGGGCAACATCATGCGAGCAAACATGGGCTGCACCAGAAACAGCAGCGTTGCACTCGTAAAGATCGTCAGCGTGTAAACCACGAGTACAGCACGTTCGGTGTTGCGAGCAGTCAAGACGACGGGAGGTAGGGATAATTCGTAGGAACGGGCCATATGGGTCCTTATGATTGCAGTGAAGCGTTTCGGCTGAGTAATCCCAACACCCCAGCACCCTTCAAACGATATCGCCTCGCCGCATCCCAGACCATAGCCCGTTGGTACTCAATTGGTAATTCCTACGTTAGTAGTGGCACTATCGCCCGCGTTCTTGCCAAACTAATGGCTAGACCGCTTGGTCGCCTTCAAAGTATGGTTTGAGCTCCGCATAGGTATCGTCCATCGCTTCGGGAATTAATCGCACCCCGCCGATTACCGGCATAAAGTTCGTATCACCGTTCCAGCGCGGCACAACATGCAAATGCAGATGTTCGTCAATCCCGGCACCGGCCGGCTTGCCCAGATTCATGCCGAGATTAAAACCATGTGGCTTGAGCGCACTGTTGAGTATGCTGACACAGCGTTGAGCCAAGGTCATCAGCTCGGCGGCCGCTGCAGCCGGCAAGTTGGCGAGATCGGCGGTATGTGCATAGGGCGTGACCATCAGATGCCCGGGATTATAAGGATACAGGTTCATGAGCACATAGCAATGTTCGCCGCGTGCCAACACCAGCTTTTCGGCATCGTCTCCCGCCTGGTAGGCGCTGCATAATGGGCAGCCCTCTTCTTTGTTCGTACCTTTAATATATTCTCTGCGCCAGGGCGTCCACTTAATCTCCATAAATTCTCCTCATGCCACCTACCAGCGCTGCTAGATCGTATCCGATAAGGGGCGAAAGCCCTCGCCAATCACTTCGGCAACGTTACCCATAATCACAAATGCATGCGGATCGGCCTCGCCAATCATCGCCTTAAGCACACTGATTTCGGAGCGTGCCACCACCGTCAGCAAGACTGTTCGATTGCCGCCAGTATAGCCACCTTGGCCTTCCAAAACGGTAACACCGCGCCCGAGCTCGGCCAGAATACGCCCTTGAATCACTTCAGGTGAATCTGAAATAATGAGCGCTTGCTGAGCATACGAAAAGCCTTCCAGCACGACATCAACCACGCGTGCAGAAACAAAGGCGACGATTAATGCATACAGTACTTTGTCGAAAGAGAAAAGATACGCCGCACCCGCGAAGACGATCAGATTCATCGCGAATAACGACTGGCCCATCGGGATGCCACGCCAACGCTGCAAAAATCGCGCGACAATGTCGACCCCGCCCGTTGTTCCACGCGCTCTAAAGACTAAGCCTACCCCCACACCATCCAGCACCCCGCCATACAGCGTGTAGAGCAGCGGCTCGTGCGGTGCCTGCACGAGCCGTCCAATCACCGGTGCCAATGCATCGATCGCGATTGATAGAATGATTGTCGCTACGACCGTGCGAATGCCGAAAACTAACCCACCTAAGAAGCGCCAGCCGGCCAGCAGCAGCGGCACATTCATGGCCAGTACGGTGAAGCCGACCGGTGTATGCACAGTGTTGTTGAGGATAATCGCGACGCCGCTCACGCCGCCGGTCACGACCTCATTGGGTACCAGGAACAGATCGATCGAAACGGCAATACAAACGGCGCCTATCATGATCAGCAGGTAGTCGCGTACCAACATCAATCCCTGCCGCATCGTGCGAGGTTGAAGCGCGCGCAGCTTAGCCATGCCGTTCCTCCGCGTGCGCGCTACCCAGCATTCAGCTCGGGATCACGCAGGTACGCTGCGATAAACTCGTTTAAGCCGCCATCCAATACTGCCGGTGGGTTCGATGATTCAACATTAGTGCGATGATCCTTGACCCGCCGGTCATCTAAGACATACGACCGAATCTGATTGCCCCAGGCGGCATCACGGTACTCACCTCTCAGCTTAAGCCGCGCTTCGCGCTGACGTTGCAACTCCCGTTCAAGTAGGCGTCCACGTAGCACTTTCATCGCGGTTGCTTTGTTTTGAATCTGCGAGCGTTCGTTCTGGCAGGTAACGACTAACTGGTCCGGCGTGCCCGGCTTATAGGTCAAACGGACCGCCGAGTCGGTGGTGTTCACCCCCTGGCCACCATGGCCACCTGAGCGATACACATCGACCCGGAGATCGTCGGGATCGATGTCGATGTCCACCGAATCATCGACCTCCGGCATGACCTCAACCCGTGCAAACGAGGTATGTCGGCGATGCGCCGAGTCAAATGGCGAGAGCCGTACAAGTCTGTGCACTCCTGCCTCAGCCTTGGCATAGCCGTACGCATGTGGCCCGCGTAATTCCAGCGTCGCGCTTTTGATACCGGCTTCGTCCCCCGGCATTTCGTCAACGATGCCGACGCGCCAGCCTTGCTGCTCAGCCCAGCGCACATACATACGCTCTAGCATCTGCGCCCAATCTTGCGAGTCAACACCACCTGCTCCCGAGTTGATCTGCAGGAATGCCGGCTGCCCATCATACTTGCCGCTAAGCAGCGTCTCAATCTCGAGCTGTTCGACCTGCAGCCGCAATTGCGCCTCTTCTGTGTTCAAATCCGCGATCATCGCCGCATCGTCGGTCTCGGCGAGTTCGCTCAACTCAAAGGTGGTGTTGATCTGTTCTTCCAGTGTGTGCCAGTGCTCCAACTCTGCAGTCCGCCATGCGAGGTGCTGCATAACATCCTGAGCCGTTGTCGGGTCGTCCCACAACTCAGGATCGGCACTGCGCGCCTCAAGCTCGGCAATCTCTTGCTCCCGTTTCTCCCAGTCAAAGCCGCCCTCGGAGCGCATCAACGCGCGTCCGCAGGGCCTCCAAGTTTATACGTAGTTCAGCCAGCGTTAACATTACTTCTCCTGTTTATCGCATCCATTATGCCACGTCTATATCGAGGCGCAAAAAGACCGGGATCATATCCGATCCCGGTCCTGTTCGCTGTAACGAAAGGTGCTTAGCGCTTAGTAGCGGTTGTAACCTGAGCCTGAGTTGCTGCTGCTGCCACGCTGTTGAGCGAAGCAATCATTGCAGTAGACCGGCCGGTCACCACGTGGCACGAAAGGAACCGTCGTCTGCTTGCCGCAAGATGAACACACCGTTTCGTGCTGCACACGCTCGCTGCGTCCGTATCCGCCGCCACCGCTGCTCGCATTGCTACTGTAGCCATCGTTGTAGCCACCACTGCTATAGCCGCCACCGCTGCTGTAGCTTGAGTCGTTGCGCTGCGCCTTGCGCGCGCGCCGGCAGTCCGGGCACCGGGTGGGCTGGTTGTCGAAGCCCTTCTGTGCGTAAAATTCCTGTTCGCCGGCCGTGAAGGTGAACTCGCTACCGCAGTCGCGGCACGTCAATGTCTTGTCGCTGAAGCTCACGTGAGCTCCTCCTACCTAGATAAAAATACTGTGTGGGACCGCGTGGTTGACTAACGAGCGCCCTGAGGTCACGCTTCTGGGGAAACAGGACTAACACTGCTGGATTCGTCGGAGCCTAACCAAGTACCACGACCAAGAGTATACCAAAGTACTATGCCGTTTGCAAGTAGCAATTTTCAGCCAGTTATCAGGTTCGTGATCTGAATGGGGCCATCTCTCCACCTCTGCCAGTTTGTGCCGGTCGCTGGCAGAGTGCTGTGCTATAATTCAGGCCATGCGGTGTCCTTATTGTCAGGCCAACGATACGCAGGTGATCGATACGCGCAAACTCGATGGCGGCGTACAAATTCGGCGACGGCGCCGGTGCGAAGTCTGCGAGCGACGCTTTTCGACGCTGGAGCGGCTGGAAGTTCTACCGCTGATGATCGTGAAAAAGAATGGTGTCCGCGAATTGTTTGATCGGGACAAATTAGAGCATGGTATTAAATTAGCCTGCTACCGCCGCCCGGTAAGGATGGAAACGGTTCAGCACCTCCTTGACGACATCGAAACAACCCTCGTTGAACAAGAAGCACGCGAAGTACCGTCGGCTCAGATCGGCGACATGGTCATGGACCGGCTGCGCGGTTTAGACGAAGTCGCCTATATTCGCTTCGCCTCGGTCTACCGCTCTTTCGCTGACCTTGGTAAGCTTCGTGAAGCAGTCGAATCGTTAATGGATGGACCTGCCGCTTTGCCTGCTCACAAGTCTGCATAAGCTCGCCACATCAGTATTGTAAGGATAGCATGGCAACCCAATCATCTGAAACTGAAGTCACGCCGGCCGAAGAGCAGCCGGTCGCCAAACGCCCTGAGCGCCTCAGGAGTCCACGTATACCGGTTGGGCAAGTGCTACGCGAACTAAATTGGCTTCTTCTGCTCGCCGTCGGTATTGCCGGCGGAGTTACCTGGGTCTTGCTCTTAACTCAGAATAGCCGTTTACAGTTTTTCGCCGGCCTCTTGCCGGTCGCCGGCGGCATCCTGGTCGGTCGCCAGATCAAGCGCCATATTAACTGGCATGCTGCGATGTTGAGCGTCATTACCACGCTCTCGGCCGTTGTTACGGCCCTAATTGTTGTATCAACCTCCACGAGCTTGACTGATACGCAGCGCACCGGCCTCTTGACCGGCTTTTTGTTGCTGATTCCATTTCCAGCCTTTGGCGTTATCACCTCCGCTCGCAGCGAACAGCGCGCCCGGGAAACCCGGGAAGTAAATGAACGACGTGGCGGCAAGCTCGATCGGCCGGGACGTGTCAAGTCGCTCGATGACTTACGCGCCTTATCGCTCAACCAGTTAGGCGGCTATGTTGCTGACCTGTTCCGCCGGCATGGCTTCCTGGTGGACGATTACCGCTTCGAAAACCGTGAGAATCTGATCGAGTTTAATTTGCGTAAAGACGATCAGCCCTGGATTGTGCGCGTGACGGTCGACGACAAGGTCAAGCAAAGCGCCGCTCTACAGTTGAATCAGTATATTCGCTCGCAGGGCATTACCCAAGGTGTGCTCATCACCTCAATGGAGTTTCAAGATCAGGCGACACGTTGGGCTAAAGATAAGCCCGTCGCCTTGATCGATGGTCCGATGCTGCTGTCCATGGACGATTGAGCGCGCGCCCCTAATCACTGGGATAGCTCTTTCTCCTCTCCTTTGTGTTGTTCGATCTGTCGCCGGTAGAGTTGGTCGAATTGTGTATACTTGATCGAGAAGGTAAGCTCCCGTAACACATACGCGTGACCTTCCTTGCCCAGTTGACGCGCATAAGCGGGCCGCGCCAGCAAGTGCTTGATCGCCTTTGCCAGCTTGGCAACGGCGCCAAAAGGCACGAGGAGCCCAGTTCTCCCGTCTTGGATCACGTCGGGCACGCCTCCGGCGCTGGCACCGATCACTGGCACGTCATAACACCACGCCTCCAAAAACACGATCCCAAACGAATCAGTGCGAGAAGGTAGTGCGAAGACGCTCGCTGCTGCGAGCGCATCGAGCTTGACCGCATGCTGTGCAGCCTTGATCAGCGTAATCCGCGCCTGCGTGCTGGGTGCGAGTTGCGCCCAATACTGCTCGAACTGTGCCAACGTTGTCGAAGCAATCAACACCAATTGGGCCGTGTGGCCCCCGGCCCACAGCTGCTCCATAGCCTCGATCAGATGCATGGTGCCTTTGTCATAGGCTGCGGTGCCAATCGACAGCACAATCGGCCCGTGAATGCTATGCTCGTGGCGGAAGCGCGCGGCGTCGCCACCGCGTAGCGTCTCTGGTTTAACCCAACAGCCGACCTCACGAATGCGCGTTGCTGGGACGCCGGCTTGTACCAGAAAACGTCCTTCACTCGGTGTTTGCACCACAACCTGATCCGCGTGCTGGAGCAGATCGATCTGGTATGGCTGGCTATAGTAGCGTATGATCTGGCGGTTCTCTGGCTCACCGAGATGGACAAACGGGACGCACACGTGCGGAATGCCTCGTCGCCGTGCGAAATGGGCCGCTGGCACGATCGTGAAGTCCAGGGTGATGTTGCAGGTTGCTACGATATCGAAAGACTCGGTGGTTGTATTAAGATAGTGCACCAGCGCCGGTACCCGGGGCGTCAAGCGCGCCAACTGCCGTACGAGTGGTAGTGTCTGTGGTACGCGTCCAAGCTCAACCATCAGTCGGCGCAGAATGGGATAGATGATCGGTGGTCCAGGCAGCCGGACCACCGGGAACCGCCGAATTGCGACGCCGCAGTGCTCTTCCTGAACCTGTTCGATCCGCCGGCGTCCCGTCGCCCAAAAATGATCAAGATCCCACGCATCGGTTGTTAACACTGTGACGTCGTGACCGTCGGCTGCAAATTGCTCGCTCAACTCTTTAAAATACAGCTCTGATCCACCGATATAGGGATAGTAGCGCTGGATGACATGCAAGATTCGCATATTGGCAAATGGTACGCGCCGAACATCATTTGTGCAACATAATGCACGTGTCATCCTTGCGGCGCATATGCTAATCGCACTTTGGCGAGCTTCGTGACTTTCACGAGACGCATCTTGTTTGTTACACTATGACCGCAGCTGGCAGGCGACACCACGCCTTTCTGCTATGTAAGGAGGGATCCTAGTAGGCATCGCCTGCTTACGGTCGTCTCCGCCACTCATGCAGTAACAGGAAAGGACAATGATGAAGATGCTCTTGGAAACCGACCGCCTACGGTTGCGGCAATTTACCGCTGACGACGTCGACCTACTATGGGCCTTGGACAACGATTCGGATGTCATGCTCACAATTAATGGCGGCGCGCCGGTCTCACGCGATATCACCCACGACCAAACGTTGCCTCGCTTCTTGGCATCCTACGATCTCAGTGAGCACTACGGCGTGTGGGCGACGATTGAAAAGGCGAGTGGCAGCTTTCTGGGATGGCTCTGGTTCAAGCCAGCGTCCGAGAGCCGCTACATTCAACCAAGAACCACTGACCCCCGTGTCATCGAGATCGGCTGGCGTTTGCACCAGTTTGCCTGGGGTCGCGGCTATGCTCCTGAAGGTGCGCGGGCCTTAATGCGCAAAGGCTTTGGTGAGGGCGATGTACAGGCGGTGGTTGCGCATACACTTGCCAGCAATACAAAATCGATCCGAGTTATGGAAAAGATTGGTTTACACCTCATCCATTCGTTCATCTACGAAGGCACGCCCGGCGAATGGCACGTCGATCAGGCGGCAGTCACCTATGGGGTGAACCGGGACGCGTGGCTGAGCCAAGCAGATATCCAACCATAGCCCTGTCGTTGTCACACGGCGATTACCCATTGCCAGGCAACACGCAGCCTAAATCCTTGTAGCCTGCAGGTGGGCGATCACTGCTGCTCGTACCTCCGCCGAACTTAGCGCAGTCGTATCCAGTATCATCGTTGCGTGCTCGCGCGCATTCTTCAGCCGGGCAAGCTGCTCGTGATAGAGCCAAAGCGGAAAGTCGTGTCCACGCCGGATGCTGATAATCCCCGGCGTGGCATCCAGGAAAATCAGGGCGGCGGCCTCACCGCCGTGTCGCCAAAGCTCGCGAATGATCGAATGCTCCTGTGCCACGGCCCGCACGCCATAGCCTGCGCCGCGTAGTGCTGTCGCCAGGGTCGTTTTGCCCGCCCCACACGGGCCAACCACGACTACGTCCATTAGCCGCGCCCCCTGCGCTCCATCGGAAAGGTCACGATCATGCGTCTGATCTTAAGCTGCTCGTCCGGCGTTGGCACAATCCCGAGTACGATCACCGACATATCGTCATTAGGCCGTCCCTGATCCAATGCAATCGCACGATTCAAAATACCATCGGCCACGTCGGTCGCTGTAGGGTATTCGCCAACCCGTAATGCTGCCAGATAATTCGGTAGATCGATCGCACCGCCATATCGCAAACCCGCTTGAAAGATGCCATCGGTAAAGGCGACGATATAGGTCTCGCTTTGGATCTCGTGCTGTGAAATAATCGGCTTGGTATTGGGATAAAGCCCGATCGAGGTCGATGGCTCGTTAAAGGTCGTTAATCCGTCCCGGGTTATAACATAGTAGGGGCAATGATTATTGCGCGACATCAGCACCGAGCTGGCATCAAAGTCAACCGACATAATGTTGAGTGTCGCCGACACCTGGCCGTTGCGATAACCATACAGATAGTCGTGAACTGCTCGGGCGACGGCCCCGTCCCGGGCCCCATCCTTCAGCATCGCGACCGCCCGCGCTGTGACCAGATTGCTCAGCGTTTTTGCGCCCCGTCCCGTCCCCTGTCCGTCCGCCATCACAAAGGAAAAACCACCGCGCGGACGCTCGATGGCTTCGACCGTGTCACCGCTTTCAGCGGAAGCATACTTGCTGATCTTAGCTACCGCTACCTGAAGCTCCAGCATGTTGCTCCTCATCGCTTGCCGATATCGCCCAAAAATAATACCACATCCGCCTAATTGCCCCGAATTGACAACGACCTTTAGATGCCCCTATCATAGCTGACGCCGGGTTGGCCTGTACAAGCATGAGGAAACCAATGCACCGTGCATATCATCGTTGGGATAGCCCTGCGCTCAATCGCCCGATGGAACTTCTCGTGTTTGGCCACGCCGGTGCACCCGTTTTCGTATTCCCTACCTCACAGGGTCGCTTCTACGAATTCGAAGACCGTGGCATGGTTGCTGCGCTCAGCCACCATCTTGAGCAGGGCTGGATTCAGCTTATCTGTGTGGATAGCGTCGATGCTGAAAGCTGGTATTGCGACTGGGCGCATCCCCGTGGTCGCCTCCATCGTCACGACCAGTATGAGCAGTATATCCTAGGCGAGGTGCTGCCCTTCGTGCGCTCTCAAAACGATAACTACTTCACCATGGTCCATGGCTGCTCGTTTGGTGCTTCGCATGCCATGCTGTTTGGCCTACGCTATCCCCAAATCTTCAACCGGATCTTGGCCTTCTCAGGCTACTATGATATGCGCCGTTTCCTGGACGGGTACCATGACGAGGAAGTTTATTATCACAATCCAGTCGAATTTATTGACGGACTCCAGGAAGGCCAGTTGCTGCACGATTTGCGCCGGGTCGATATTATCATCGCAACTGGCCAGGACGATGGTGCTGCCTGGACGAATCGTCTGCTAGACGATGCACTATGGAGCAAACAAATCGGCCATGCTATGCGCTGGTGGGACGGTTGGTCCCATGACTGGCCCTACTGGAGCCAAATGCTGCTGAAGTATATCAACGGTCACGACTAAGGCTGGTCTCGCCACCGGCGGCATAGATCTAGCGATGTACGGCACTGCCATTAAAGGAGGTATGGGTTGACCAAGAAAATAGGTCTTCTGGTTGGTCGTGAATGGTCCTGGCCGCCGGCTTTTATCGAGGAAGTGAACCGCCGCGACGAAGGTGTGACGGCGGAGTTTGTGATGCTTGGTGGGACG
>JBBRHB010000092.1:0-11707 GCA_038223355.1 Chloroflexales bacterium | reverse complement strand
CTTTGGTATCTTTCTGATGCGCCAGTTCATGGAAACCATTCCGTTCGAGTTGATCGACGCTGCGCGTATTGATGGTGCTTCCGAGTGGCGCATCTTCTTCCGCATCGTTCTGCCGCTGGCCACGGCCCCGCTCGCTGCTCTAGCAGTTTTCAGCTTCCTCGGCAACTGGGATAGCTATCTGTGGCCGCTGGTCGTGCTCAACAGTCCCGAAAAGCAGACGATTCCGCTGATCCTGTCAGGGTTACGCAGTTTATATTTGTCACGTTATGACATCTGGACCGCCGGGTCGATGCTGACGGTAGTACCTGTCATGCTCCTATACGCAGTTGCGTCGAAGTGGTTCATTCGTGGCATTGCTATGACCGGCATTAAAGGTTAACAAGGAAAAATATTCATGACCAGTGGTCCCGGACTACTTATTGGCACCGCAGCCCACATCGCGATGCGCAGCGGTATTGACCGTATGGCGAATCTTATTCGTCCAACCCTGGGCCCAACACCCCGCCACGTCGCCATCTCTCCTTTGTCATCAGGCGGCATACCCGAGGTCTTTGACGACGCTGCCACGATTCTGCGGCGCGTCGTCCAGCTGCCTAACCCCTACGTCGATATGGGTGCCATGCTTCTCAGGCACACGCTGCACCGCACCGCAGAGGCAGTTGCTGAAGGTACGGCTACAACCGCAGTACTCATGCAGGCAATTGTTCGCCACGCCAGCCGTGCGATTACGGGCGGCTCCGATCCCATTGCGATCCGGCACGGTCTGGAGTGCGGTCTTTTGGCTGCTGTGGCTGCCCTACAGCAGATGGCTCGCCCACTAGAAGGCAGCGACGCCATTACGGACGTCGCCAGGATGCTGTGTCATGACGGCGAGTTGGCACGCTTGCTCGGCGAAATTTTCGACATCGTAGGCACCGACGGCCTCGTGCAAGTCGAGTCGAAGCGCACGCTCGGTCTCGAGCGACAATACATCGAAGGCTTGTACTGGAACGAAGGTCTTCTGTCGCCCTATTTCATCACTGACATAGCCAAGCAGGAAGCACGCTTAGAAGAACCAGCGATTTTGCTCAGCGATCTAGGCCTGACCTCGGCTGAGGAACTGGTCCCGCTCTTAGATGGGGTGATCGCCGCCGGCGCTACGACGTTGCTGATCGTCGCTGATGAGCTTTCCGGCAGTGCGCTAAACCTATTAGTCGCGAATCATCAGGCCGGCATACTTCATTGTGCAGCGGTGAAGACGCCTTCCTACGGCCGCCAGCGCGCCGCCATCTTAGAAGACTTGGCGATTGTGACCGGCGGACGTACGATAATCACCCAAGCAGGAGCTGCCCTACGCAACGTCGTACCCTCCGATCTTGGCCATGCTCGCGTAGCCTGGGCCTCTGCCAAAGCCTTCGGCCTCCGTGGTGGTCAGGGCGACCGTCTCCAATTACGAGAGCGCATCAAGGCAGCCAAAGCCGAGCTCGCCCACACGACTGACACTACAGCCCGCGACGAGGCACGGGCTCGTTTGGGGAAGCTCCTAGGCGGGGTTGCAATTTTGCAGGTGGGTGCTGCCACTGAAGGCGCAGTCGGAACAGCGAAGGCGCGGGCAGAGCGCGCAGCTACGGCGCTGCGGCTGGCCCTAGAAGGCGGTGTGGTACCCGGCGGCGGCCGTGCTTACCTCCTCTGCCAACCGGCTGTTCAAAACGTTGCGCTGGAGGGCGATGCACGCTATGGCCTTGACGCACTGGTTCGCGCTCTCACCGAACCGCTTGCGGTCATTGCTCATAATGCAGGCTTCGATAGTGGCACTATTGTGGCGCAGGTCAAGCAGGCTTCTACGGAATATGGCTTCGATGCTCGCACAGGCCAACTCGTTGACGTTTGGTCAGCGGGTATCTTGGATCCGGCACCTGTATTGATTGCCGCGCTCGAATCGGCCGTCAGTGGCGCAGTCATGGCACTCACGACCGATGTCCTCGTACACCGGCGCAAACCGCCCGAAGTTATCGAGCCGTAATGAGGCTCACCACTACCCTCGGTCATGTCAACGTCGGACGTTCGTCATTTCGCAGTAAGGAGCACCTGTATGAATCCTCTCGTCATCCTCGCTTACAAAGAGTATCCGGATACGGCCGTCGAAGCAGAGGTTCTCAGCGTGCTTGATGCCCGCCTTGTGCAAATCACGGACCTCACGACGGTCAATGGAGCGGCTGCAGCGCGCGAGGCTGACGCCTTGATGATCACGACTCGACCTGTCACAGCCGAGTTACTCCATAGGATGCCCCACTGCCGTATCGTTAGCCGAGTTGGCACGGGCACCGACGCCATTGATATCGCAGCAGCGACGCAGCAGCGCATCTGGGTCTCGAATGTGCCTGATTACGCGATTGACGAGGTGTCAACGCACGCCATCACGCTGTTGCTTGCACACGCGCGGCGTTTACCGGCCTTGCTCGAGTCGACGCGCCAGGGCATCTGGGATTACCGCGTTGTCCCGCCGATCATCCGTCTCAAAGGCCAGACACTTGGCGTCGTCGGCTTCGGCCGCATCGCTCGCGCGCTGGCGGCCAAGGCCCGGGGTTTGGGGCTCAACGTACTAGCCTATGACCGCTATGTTACAGACCAGAATGTAGAGGCTGCCGGTGTTAAGCCCGTGAACTTCGAGACCTTATTGCGCGAATCGGATTTTGTGTCGCTGCATACGCCGCTGACGGAGACGACGCGTGGCTTGATTGACAGCTCGGCGCTCGCACTCATGAAACCCACAGCCCTCCTTATTAACACCGCGCGCGGTGCACTGGTGGACGAAGATGCACTAGTAGCTGCCTTGCGCGCAGGTCGTATCGCGGGTGCAGCGCTTGACGTGCTACAGGTCGAACCTCCCAGTGCCGACCATCCGCTCCTGCACGAGTCACGTGCTTGGCTCACACCGCACATTGGTTGGTACTCGGAAGCGGCATCGCGGGATATGCGGGTCAAAGCTGCCGAGGAAGTCGTGCGTGTGCTCCGTGGCGGAGAACCGCGCTCGCCTATCAACCGGATTGAGCCATCGTCGCTGCTCGCGGCCACCTTTGGGCCATTCGTGGAAAAGGGAAATTGAAGATGGCCACCGAACGCTTTCTCGTGACCGGGGCCTATGGCTGCATCGGTGCTTGGACAGTCAAGCAACTCGTTGACGAAGGTGTACAAGTCTGCACGTACGATCTGCCTGGGAACCCACACCGCCTACGCCTGATTATGGACGACGCAGCCCTGGAACATGTGCACTTCGTGACCGGGGATATTACCGATCAGGCACTCTTCGAGCGAACCGTCGTTGAGCAAGATATCAGCGCGATTATCCATCTTGCTGCACTCCAGGTCCCATTCGTGCGGGCCGATCCGGTCGGCGGTGCACGCGTCAATGTAGTCGGAACCGCCGTCGTACTAGAGGCTATCAAGCGCCATCTTGACCAAATTCGAGGTTTGGCGTATGCCAGTTCGATTGGCGTTTACGGGCCGGCCACGCTCTATCCTGCGGTGCCGTTGGCCCATACTGCTACGCTGGCCCCCACGAATCTGTATGGCGTCTACAAGCAGGCCAACGAAGGTATGGCACAGATCTACTGGGAGGAGCACGGCGTGCGCAGCATTGGGCTGCGCCCATATGTCGTCTACGGCCCAGGTCGTGACCAGGGGATGACATCTACGCCGACCAAAGCCATGCTGGCTGCGGCCGTGAATCGTAACTACCATATTAGCTACGGTGGCGCTGCCGTCTTTCAGTATGCTCCCGATGTAGCTGCCATCTTCATCGCGGCGGCACGGGCTGGTCGCAATGGCGCAGAAGCCTATAACATTGGCGGCAGCGCGGCAGCCATGACCGATATCGTTGCCGCGATCGAGGATGCTGCGCCCGAAGTTGTAGGCCGGGTCACCTTCGAGGACATGGGCTTGCCGCATCCACCTACGATCAATAGCGAGGCGCTGGATGAGGCACTTGGACCTGCACGCTACACCGACCTCCACAGCGGCGTACGCCGCACCGTCGAGCATTTCCGCATAGCGGCGCGCGACGGGCGCATCGACGTTGCACGCATACTGGCCTAGCTCGTTGCACAGCCGGTAGCCGAAGCAAAGGGATCACAATGCCCACCTTTACTGCCACATATCTGCGTTCGGTTGCGGAATCCGTTCTACGCACGGTTGGTGCTCCCGAGGACAGTGCCCGGCTCGTGAGCGACTCGCTCGTTGATGCCAATCTCATGGGTCACGACTCACACGGTGTGATCCGCTTGCTCGACTATGTTGGCATGGTGCGGACCGGACAGATCATACCGGACGCGCGACCCGTTGTGACCGCGCAGGCAGGTGCCGTCGCGCACATTGACGGTTCAAGAGGCTGGGGCCAAGTTGCTGCACGTCTGGCAACCGAAACAACGATTGCCATCGCTCGCGACTATGGGATTGGAGCTACCGCAATTGATCACTGCAACCATATCGGCCGTCTCGGCGAGTATGCAGAGCAGATCGCGCGGGCCGGCATGATCGGGCTTGCCGTCTGCAATGCCGAGCCGGCAGTCGCACCCTACGGCGGTCGTCGGCGGGTCCTTGGCACAAATCCAATCGCCATAGCGGCTCCCCGTGGTGTTGGGGAAGCGCCTTTACTGGTCGATTTTGCGACGGCCGGCATAGCCGAGGGCAAGTTGCGGGTGGCAGCCGCCAAGGGCGAGCAGATCGGGATGGGCTTGGTGATTGATGCCGCTGGTCAACCTTCGCAAGATCCGCAAGCCTTCTATGCCGGGGGCGCACTACTGCCCTTCGGCGGACATAAAGGCTACGGCCTGAGCATCATGATTGAACTCCTTGGCGGTGCGCTTTCCGGCATGGCGCCGTCCGCCCTCCCCAGCTACCGCGGTGGCAACGGCACCCTGCTCTTAGCCCTCAACGTCACAGCCTTCACCCCACTCGCACAGTTCCGTGGCGAGGCAGAGCAGTTGTGTGCCGCGCTTGTAGGGTCACCGCCGGCCATGGGGGTCGGAGAGGTGCTATTGCCGGGCGAGCCCGAGCACCGGGCTCACGCGCTCCGTATACAAGAAGGTATCTCGGTGGCCGATCAAACCTGGCACGCGATCGAGGCTCTAGCATTGGAGCTTGGTATTGTGTTGCCCCCTGCTACCTGAGTAGAGTTAAGAAGGTGAGAGGGCACACATGCAGCCAAACATAGCGGCGTCGGCGCTCTACAGCGCCCTTATGATTGATACAGTTCCTGAAACAGAGTTTCCACATCTGCGCTATACGTCAGGACTATTCGTCTATGACGAGGTTTTTGTGGATGGTCGTCTGCTTGGTCGCTGGTGGGCCTCCGATGGCGGAATTCGACCGGAGATGCACTATCGGTGGAGCAAGTGGTTCACCGAGACGGCCCCTCAACTACCGGCCGTGGCCTTTCATTTGGCCATCAACGGAGCAACGATCGACCATGGTTGGCAATGGATGGGTGCTACCGAAGAGGCCGACACCTCTGGCTTCCGCGGTGATGGCCGTCCGGTCCGCCACGTAGTGATTCGGTTGCGCCACGACCGGCAGCCGGTTGACGTTGCTGTACATACCCGTATTGATGGTGGTCCGTTTATGCTGCGTTGGCTTGAGATCACCAACACGGGTGACACGCCAATGGCGCTCTCGGCCCTCGCACCTTGGACCGGTCTGATGTGGAACCATCGCGCCGATGAGCATCTGCCCCCGGGTGCGTCGAGCCCTTTCGAGGTCGCCTATAACCACCACGTCCATTGGGGTGAGGAGGGCGACTTCTGGTGGGAGCCACTACAGGAGGGCATTAAAACCTTCGATGGAGGCCGTCAAGGACGCTCAGGCTGGAGCCGCCCGGCCTTCGTACTGCGCAACCGCGCTAACGGCGAGTTGCTCTGGGCTGAGCTTGGCTGGAGTGGGAACTGGCGCATGGATCTACATTGCCGCAAGCAACGGAGTGGAATGGGTGCCCTAACAACACCCTGGAGCTCACTCGAGTTTGCGATTGGCCCAGATAGCGCCGATCAGGCCTTGCGCGTGATCGATCCGGGCGAGGTGGTACGCGCACCGGTCCTCCATCTTGGTCTCTTTCACACCGATCTCGATTCCTGCGCTCAAGCGGCCCACACGCACGTCCGCGAGGTCATCATGCCACCGCAGTTGCCGGGCCGCCACCAACGCATCGAGGCCAATCATCGCGGCTACATCTGCGACCGCGAAAGCGAGGCCGGGATCAAGCACGAGATCGATATTGCAGCCTCGGTCGGTGCTGAAATGTTCGTCGTTGATGCCGGCTGGTATGGCCCCGAGCCTAACATCTGGGCCGACAACGTCGGCGACTGGTATACTGGCTCATGGCTCCCGGCCGGGCTCGAGCCGGTGGTAGCGCACGCGCACGAGCGCGGCATGCTCTTTGGCCTCTGGGTCGAGATCGAATCGATTGGTCGCGCCGCCCGCCTACGGCAAGAGCACGGCGACTGGGTGATGACGCGCGATGGCCAACCTGTGGCCGATGGCCGTGCCCTTGACCTTGCCAACCCCGATGTTGTGCGTTGGATGGAGGACGAAATTGTTCGCATCATCGACCGGTATCACCTGGATATGTTTCGCTTAGACTACAACACGACCGTTTTCGAGGGCGGTAATCGGTTCTACGGCGGTTTCGTCGAGAACACGTTATGGCGTCATTGCGAGGCGCTCTACAGCATTTTCGACCACGTGCGCGCACGCTTCCCCAACGTCATCTTTGAAAATTGTGCCGGCGGGGGTGGGCGGCTCGACTGGGAAATCTTACGGCGCTTCCAGGTCACTGAGGTATCGGATTGGATGCGTGCCCCACGTGGCATCAAGATTCTGTACGGCTTGACCTATGCGCTGCCGCCCGAGATCTGCCTGCGCACCTTCGGCACCGAGACAGGCGAGCATATGCTGGAAGGTGACCTTGACACGCAACTCCGGCACGTCATTATGTCACATCCAATTTTTCGGGGTATTGCTCCGAGCCTCGCCGAACTCAATCCCTACTACCGTGCTCGCATCCTGCATGCGGTCGATCTCTACAAGCAGCAGATTCGCCCACTACTACAAGGCTGCCGCGTTGTCCACCACACTGGTCCATTGCCGATCTTTGACGCGACACCCTGGTGTGTCCTAGAATATGCATCTGCTGATCGCCTGCGTTGCGCCATCGCACTCTTTCGGCTCGCAGAGATCGGTGACGATACCTACGAGGTGCGACCCAGGGGCCTCGACCTCGGTCGTGACTACCTCGTCACATTCGACAACCGCGCCGAGACACACCGCTATCATGGCAGCGACCTCGCTGAGCGCGGCATTCGTATCCAGTTACTGGCCACACTTTCATCCGAACTCCTGTTAATCGAGGCGGCCTCATGAACTTGCAGAACAAAGTTGCGATTATTACGGGTGCAGGCTCAGGTATTGGCTGGGCCATCGCCGAGCGGCTGAGTGCCGAAGGCGCGGCGATCATCGTCGCGGAGGTTGTGCCGCAGGGCGGCGAAGCGATCACCGAGCTCCTTCAAGAGCGCGGCTCACGCGCTACCTTCGTCCGAACCGACGTTTCTCAAGAAGCAGATGCAGCAGCCATGATCCGCGCCGCCGTCACGACCTATGGTCGGCTTGATATCCTTATCAACAATGCTGGTGTTAACTTCGACAAGCCTTTTCTTGAAACCACTCTTGCTGATTGGGAGCGCGTCATCGGTATCAACCTGCGCGGCGTCTTTCTTGGCTGCCGCTATGCCATCCCCCAACTTGTTGCGCAAGGGACCGGCGGCGTGATTATCAATATCTCATCGGTGCACTCAGTCGCGACCCTGCCGGGCACAACGCCCTACGCGGCCTCGAAGGGTGGCATCAGTGCTATGACGCGCAGTCTCGCCAATGAGTTTGGCCGACAAGGGATTCGCGTGAATGCTGTCTGCCCTGGCTCGATTGCCACTCGCATCTGGGACGAGGCCCTGGCAGCCTCTCCTACCCCCGACGCGATGACCGCACACTGGCGCAACAATACCGCCACTGGGCGTCTGGGAACCGCCCGCGAAGTCGCTAACATGGTCGCGTGGCTCTGTACCGACGATGCCAGCTACGTCACCGGGGCTAACCTCTTCGTCGACGGCGGTCTAACGTCGATGCTAACAAATACGGTGGAATAGGATCAGTCTACATGAGTGCTACAACTACCATTGCCGAGCTTGACCGCGTGCGGGTTGCCTTGCGCGCTGCGGGCTACGACTACGCCTTGCTCTCGTCCCTGGCCAACGTCACCTATGCCAGCGGCTATGAGGTCGCAATTCCGGCCGGTGCGCACACCGAGCTGGCCTACGGCTTACCCCTCGCGCTGCTTGGGACACACGACGCTACCAACTGCCTCATCGTTGCGGCCGGCACAGCGCAGGCCGCACAAACTGCTGCTCCCCACTTCGACATCCTCACATTTGCGGGTTTTGACGGCTTGCAGCCAACCGACTTTGAGGCAGCCTACCTCGCGACCATTGCGCACGCCCTAACGCAGGCCGGGCTGGCCGGATCGGCAGCCCGGATCGCCATCGAGGCCCGCGCGTTACCGTATGCCGTTGGCCAACTGCTCCACGCGCAATTTCCCCAGTTGGCCCTCGGTGAAGCTGCCGCCCCTTTGGAGCAGGCACGCCTGATCAAAACCGCACGCGAAATTGCCTTGCTGCGGCGGGCAGCCCACGTTGGTGACGTCGCCCAGCGGCGTTTGGCCGAACTGGCCCGGCAACCACAGCAAGGAGAGTTCAGCATGTGGGGCGATATCACCGCCCACATCCAACACGCTGCTGGCCGCGAGATACCGCTGGCAGGCGAACTTGTGACCGGGCCGCGCGTCTCGGTCGTCGAATACCCCAACGGGCCGCGTGAACGTATCACTGCAGCCGGTGATGCTGCACTAATGGATATCAGTGGTCGCGTCGCTGGTTACTGGTTCGATTGTACCAATACGTATGTCGTGGGTGATGCACCACCTACCTCGCATCAGTTGAAATTTGCCAGGGCTTCACAAGCAGCATGCGAGGCAGCGATGCATGCGCTTCGTCCGGGCAATCGTGCGGCCGATGCGTACATCGCCGCCGAGGCGGCCTTTCGAGCATATGGTCTGCCCGTCGCCCACTACGCCGGTCATCAGATCGGTGTAACGGTCAACGAGCTCCCCCGCCTGGTGCCCTATGACCAAACGCTTATCGAGCCCGGCATGGTGTTCTCAGTCGAGCCGGGGGCCTATGAAGGAGCTGGTGGGACGTTTGGGGCACGCTCGGAAAAGATGGTGTTGGTTACAGACGATGGCCCCGAGATTCTATCGACCTTCGCGTGGGGGATCTAAGTAATGACTAACAATTTGTTCGATCTTGGAGGACGCGTTGCTGTACTGACTGGCGCGGCCTCCGGTCTGGCCCAGGCCATGGCGATTGGTATGGCCGAGTATGGTGCTGATATCGTTTGTGTCGACATCAACGAGGCCGGCCTGATCAAGACGGTAGACCAAATTACTGCTCTCGGTCGTAAAGCGATGGCTGTACGCTGTGATCTCTCACAGCCTAACGAGATTACCCATCTCTGGGAGGAGGTTGATCGCTCCTTCGGCCATGTTGAAATTCATGTCAATGCGGCCTTCGCGCCCAGCCGCGCTCGTCCGGAGGAAATCAGCCTCGACGAGTGGAACAAGGTCATGACCGTTAATAGCACCGGGTACTTTTTATGTGCTCAGGCAGCCGGGCAACGCATGATCCGCCAAGGTCACGGTGGCAGTATCATCAACATCGCCTCGATCGCCGGCGTAACAGCCCTCGGGCGCGGCAACTTCGTCTATAGCGCCAGCAAAGGGGCAGTCGTTCAGATGACCCGTGAAATGGCCGTCGAGTGGGCGCACTATGGCATTCGAGTAAATGCGATCTTGCCCTGCCAATTCCGCACGCCGCCGTTACAAGCTCTGATCGATGATCCACGTTTCGATTCGGATACGCTGGTCAATCGGTTCCTGGTCGGTATTCCGATGAACCGGCTCGGCGAAGTGCAAGACATCGTAGGGCCGGCCGTCTTTCTTGCCTCCGACGCAGCGGCGATGGTGACCGGCACGCTTTTGCCGGTCGACGGAGGCAATCTAGCACTTAACGCCGGTGGAACCCACAACTGGTAACGAATGAGGCTGCGGTCAACGGCACCCAAGTAGAGAGGTAGGTATTTTGGAAAGCACAACAGCACAGGCCCTATCAGATACCCCACGCGAGGTGAGGACCCTGCCCGGCAAACAAAGTTTGCTTGACCTCTACCGGACGATGGTCGTCATCCGGCGTACCGAGGAGCAGCTGGCCAAGGCATATTTAAGCGGTCTCATTCATGGTGCTTGCCACACCTACATCGGCGAGGAGGCGGTGGCTACCGGTGTCTGCGCGCACCTCCGCAGTGACGATGCGATTTTCAGCACCCACCGCGGTCATGGCCATGCGCTGGCCAAAGGTGTTACCCCTCGCGAACTCATGGCCGAGCTCTTCGGTCGTGTGACCGGCTGTTCACATGGCCGCGGCGGTAGTATGCATCTCTTCGCTCCCAAAGTTGGACTAATGGGCACCAGCGGCATCGTCGGTCCCTCCATGTTAATGGCGGCGGGTGCGGGCTACAGCTTCAAACTACTCAAGACCGACCGTGTTGGTGTAGCCTTCTTTGGCGATGGCGCCGTGAACAATGGTGCCTTTCACGAAGGCATTAACATGGCCTCCATCTGGGATTTGCCGGTCATCTTCGTCTGTGAAAACAATATGTATGCGACGGAGGTACCGTTCGCCTACGCTACCCGCAACACCGATGTCGCGGCGCGTGGAGCAATCTATGGGCTGCCAGGTATCGCGGTTGATGGCAACGACGTGCTGGCGGTATGGCAAGCGGCTGCCGAGGCTGTACGACGTGCCCGGGCAGGCGAGGGGCCGACGCTGTTAGAGTGCCGCACCTATCGCACTCGCAGTCATTCTGAAGGAATGAGCGACGCGGGCTACCGCACCCGTGAAGAGGTCAATGAGTGGCGGACGCGTGACCCAATTACCACTTTTCGCCACCATGTACTGGCGGACGGAGCCGTGACTACCGACGAACTAGCAGGGATCGACGCCGAAGTCGAGGTGCTCACGGCCGACGCACTCACCTTCGCTCAAAACAGCCCCTGGCCCGATCCGGCAACTGCCGCCGACCATGTCTTCAGTGCAAAGTGAGTAACAAGCAGATGCGAGAGATGACGTTTACCAACGCCGCCCGCGAAGGGCTGACCGAAGAAATGGCGCGTGACCCCTCGATCTTCGTCGTCGGGGAAGGCATCGGCGCGCGTGGCGGCAACTTCAACACGACCACGGGCTTGTACGAACTCTATGGCCCCGAGCGTCTGCGGGATACTCCCATCTCCGAGCGCGGCTTTACCGGACTGTGTACTGGCGCAGCGATGACCGGTGCGCGTCCGATCGTTGACTTCATGTTCCTGGATTTTCTCCTCGACGGCATGGGCGAGTTAATTAATCAAACCGCCAAAATTCAGTACATGAGCGACGGTCGTATACCGATGCCCATCGTCTTTCGCGGCTCGATCGGCATCGTCGGCGCATCGGCCACGCACCATTCCGGTAACTATTATCCGATCTTCACCCATCTACCTGGCTTTCGCGTCGTGGTCCCAACGACACCGCGTGAT
>JBBRHB010000091.1:0-11710 GCA_038223355.1 Chloroflexales bacterium | reverse complement strand
TCCACCGGCTCAAGCTCACGCGGGTCAGTGATGTAGCCGGTGATGGCCGTGGCTGCTGCAACGGCAGGCGACCCGAGGTAAATCTGCGAATCGGGGGAGCCCATGCGACCCCGGAAATTGCGATTGCCGGTGAACAGACAGACTTCGCCGGGCGCGAGCACACCCATATGGCGACCGATACAGGCTCCACAGCCCGGTGTGCCAATCGTCGCGCCAGCCTGGAGTAAAGTGGTTAGGGTGCCGTCGGCGATAGCAAGTTCTAGCGCCTGGCTCGACGCCGGCACAACCAGCATCCGAACGCCGGGTGCCAGCCGCCGGCCACGCAGGATGCGGGCGGCAGTAGCCATATCTTCGTGGCGACCGTTGGTGCAGGTACCGAGGTAGACGACATCAACGGCTACGCGGCCTACGTCAGCAACGTCCGAAACATTGTCCACATAGCTAGGCATGGCAATTTGCGGTGTTAGCAGCGCGAGATCTACATCCAACGTTTGCTCATAATGAGCACCGTCCTCGACATGGAGCCATGTCGGTACATCGAGGTCAGCAGCGGCGGGGCCGGTGGGCGGGATGAGGCCGGCCTTGCCACCAACTTCAATCGATAGCGTGGCCAGCGTCATGCGGTCGCCGATCGAGAGAAAGTCAACGCCATGCCATTCCACAGAGCGATAGGTTGCACCATCGGCACGTAGCATGCGCGCAACATAGAGGCCGAGGTCCTTCGCGCCTACGCCAGGCTGAAAGCGACCGGTGGCGCGAATGCGGACGGTCTCGGGGACACGCAGCCACGTTTGGCCAGTCGCCAGCGCAAGGGCTATATCGGTCGTGCCCATGCCGGTGCCGAACGCGCCTACCGCACCGTAAGCGGTGGAGTGCGAGTCGGAGCCAACGATCAGCATGCCCGGGCGTGCGAGCCGCTCCTCGATCAGCACTTGGTGAGAAATGCCGCGTCCAACGTCAAACAGATGGCTGATGCCTTCTTCGCGGGCGAACCGCCGTAGACGCGCCTGCGCTTCGGCGGTCTGGATACTTGAGGCAGGTGCGACATGATCGACAACCAGGGCGACGCGCTCCGGATCCCACACGCGGGGGGCTTGCAGCTCCTCGCGCAAGACCTTGATGATACTGGGTGAAATGCTGTCATGGGCCATCACTAGGTCAACCGACGCCGTAATTACATCCCCGGCTTGTACGCTATAGCCGGCTGCATGTGAAAGAATCTGCTCTGCAAGTGTTTGGGCCATGTTCGCTGCTCCTACGTGATGCGAAACGCCTAGGCGTTCGCTCTACTATCTGATGGTTGACGACGCATATCGGCGCTCTGCGCTAGCAGCAGCGTGTCGACTTCTAAGGCTGAAAGTGGGGAGCTGTCTGCGCGGGTCTTAATCTCGTGCGTGATGGCTTGCAAGGCGTCACCCGCGAGTTCGATGCCAAGCTCATGTGCTCGCTGTGCAACTGCGTGGCGTCCGGTCAAGCGGTGGCCGATGAGCACCGACCGTTCGCGGCCGAAGATCGCCGGATCTAGCGCCTCGTAGGTTGTTGGTTGCTTGAGCACCGCGTTGGTATGAAGACCGGCCTTGTGGGTAAATGCTGTCTCGCCGGTAATGCAGGAGTTGAAGGGTATCTCGATGGCCAGAAACTCTGCGACCAGACGGTCAAGCGCCGGGAGTTGTTGCAATCGGTAGTGGGTGACAAGTTGGGGAGCCGAAAGGTAGAGCCGGGCAATCAAGCCGGACAACGAGGCAATGCCATTACGCTCGCCGATACCCAGGACGGTGGTGTCGATGTGGGTTGCACCCATCTCCACGGCCGAGAAGGCGTTGGCAATGGCGCAGCCGCCATCATTATGACCGTGGAATTCGATGTCGCAACGAACGTTCGCCCGTACATCCCGCACCAGTGCCTCGACCTCACGCGGCGTCGCGATACCAACGGTATCGGCAATGCCAACACGATGCACGCCGCAGGCGTCCACGGCGCGAAAGATTTGAAGCAAATCGGCCCGATCGGTGCGGAAGGCATCTTCGCAAGAGAAGCGAACTTCGACGTCGAGGGTTTGTAAGAAGCGGATGACGTTGGTCGCCTCGGCGATGATCTGATCGACATTGCGACCATGGCTGTGCTCGCGCAGGAGATGGGATGCGCCGAAGAGCAGGTTGACACCATCGACATGACAGTCAATGGCCCGGCGGGCGTCTTCGATGGTACAGCGGGTGTGGGTCAGGATGCGGGCGTGAAGGGGAAGAGCGGTCAGGATGCGTAGGTCGCGTTCGCTTTGGGGCGAGGCAACGGGAGAGGTAGCTTCGATATATTCGACGCCGAAGGCATCAAGGGCTTCGGCAATAGCCACCTTTTGGGTGGTCGTGAAGCGAGCACGGGCGAATTGCTCGCCTTCCCGCAGAGTCGAATCAATTATCGAAAGGGTGTCTAGGGTCATAACTACTGCTCCTCACACGTTGCCAAAAAGCGGCATAGATAGCGGCGATGGCGAAATCGACGTTGCGTTTCGAAGCAGGGCGTTTAGTGCATTTGATGGTGGTCATGATTGAGTTCCTTCTGTTCTTTTTGATTGGACCGATAAGCGAACACAAAAAAACCGCCAGACCCATTTAGAGGTCTGGCGGCGATTTGTCAGTTTCTGACGAAGCGCGACTAGCCAGACCTCCGGTCCGGTTTTTTCGCGCCTTTTTTGGCCGAGTAGTTAAGTTGTGTCATAGACTGGGCCATTCGTCACTCTCTACGTACGTGGGATATCCTACAGGACCAAGGGGAGGTTGTCAAGAGCCAATTTTGCTGGCCTTAATCCGGCTTCGATGTAGTTGCGATCTACACGGCGCCAGATATACCCCGGCCGCCGCCATCCAGGTCACGTTGATCACCTCACCTATGCGGAACTTGAGGCGGGATTGTTGAAAGGGCGGATCGAGCCAGTTGCAATTGGCGGCGACGTGATCGAGTTCGACACGACCGATGTTGACAGCATGGACTTTGCAGAACTGCTGCAAACGGTACGAGCACTACTGTGAGAGCCGGATCGGATGGCCAGGAGATAGCGTATCGCAAAACTCCTGCCTAGAAGCCTGCTCTCATTCCTCAGTCTACTGTCCGAATCGGCTTACTCGCCTGGCGGTTGCGTAGCCTTGGCAAGCTGTGTCTCCTCGCTCCGTTGCTCCGGTTGACCGACCAGTTTTTGGATGATGTTGGGCGCCAGGAAGCCGAAGGGCAACTTTTCTAGAATCGGCGGAAATGGCCTGGGGATGATCCTGATGAACGGCTTGATCAGCGTTACGGTGCGAAAGTCCGACACGTAGCCGTATGGAAAGTCGTAGCCGTTGGTTACGCGCGCCGTTGCACCGATGCGGAACAGGTAAGCACAGGTAACGGGCGGGGCCCATTCCTCGGGTGACGGCGGTAGGGTTAGGTTCGTGACCCCTGACCAGATGTGGGTCGGCGAATGGTGGCCGGCATACGAATCGGAGGCGATGGTTGCACTAAGGCTAGCACCATATTCGACTGTCAGAGCATAATCATACAGGGCGCCCTCGGGATCGGAGGCTGTGAACACTATCTGGACACCGTCGGAGGCATCCGTCATCGTCTCGATGCCACAGGGCGCGACCGGTGTGCCGTTGTGCAGAATGTTGAGTAATTTGACGGTGGGTAGCTCGTTATCCAGCCGCAATGTTAGCGTTTGGTCGGTGGCCGAGACTGTGGTGCTGGCAGCATCGAAGAAGTCGATGTGGAACTGGTGGATATTGTTGGGCTCAGCTGACGAGTCCCATTGGAAGAGCAACGCTTTGATCGAATAATCCAGCGCCGGGTCGACCATAGGATACATATCGTCGGGATCGGGGCCGAAGGACTCCCACACATACGTGGTACCATCCCAGCGGAAGTTCGCCCAACTCTGACGGATCGGTGTCCAAGAGGCAGCCGCCACATCCACGGCAGTATTGCCAAACCGGTGCATGACCTTGTACTTACGAGCACCGGCCGCCCAGAGTGCGGGCAATGTTGCAGTATTGCCGATCAGATTCAGCGTGCCACCGAAGGCCGCGTCGTCCGGCTGGATCAGGTAGGGCTCGGTGATCGTGGCATAGCCGTCCGCGTCGATCTTGGTGGCGGGAATCAGGCCAACGCCACCGATCACAATTCCGGCGGTCCCGGCCGGATAGATAGAATCGGCGGTCGTAGCAAGAATGATTGAGTGGAAGTCAGCGAAGTCGTTCAAGGGATTGGTGGGGGTCTCGAGAATGAAGGGAGGACTGCTGGAGGCGAGCCGCAGACCGAACTTAATAATCGGGGCCGGGCCGGTCGGATCGAGCGTGATGCCGAGTTCGCTCAGGGTGAAGTGAATTTCCCACATACGGTGGCTTACGGCAGCGTTGGGCGAAGGGCCAAAACCAACACGTGTCGTAGATGCCAATACTTGATTGTTGGCAGCCGGCCACGTCGCATTGGATCCGGCCATGAGCCAACGGCCCAAGCGGTCGGTCTGCCCCGGCCAGGGGCTATATAGTGTGTCGCGGTTGACCGTGATAGCCGCGTTATTATCACTATCGACCACAAACCAGTAGTAGTCGGCCGTTCCCACATCGTTGCCGGTGTCATTGACAACGTCCAGGGCTACGTACACATTCGCCGAATCGTTCTTGACCATCAGGAAACCGCCCGGAACCGGCAGCGAGCCAGCTTCGGTCCATTCTGCCGCCGGTAGCATGCCGTCGTTGGGAATGGGTGTGCTCGTCCAGGTACTACGTACGATTGCCACTGCTGTACTCCTTTGATTGACGTCCTTGTCTACCAAAAGTAAATGCGGCAGCGGGGAATTTATCACACGGGCCTAGCTCGCTGAACTGTCGGGGTTATTTGGCAATTGACACGCGGGGCAGGTTCCCTATATGATAGGAACGTCTACGATGGCTTGAGACGCACAACCCCCTATGCGATGCTTGGCCCGAAATAAAGGAACTGGGAAGCGAGCGATGAAGGCATCCCTATCGGAGGCATCCACCGTGACGGCCGCCATCGATCTGGTTTCTACAGATCTAGGCAACGAAGCGGCGATCCTTAACCTTAAGAGCGGCGTGTATTATGGTCTGAATTCGATCGGTGCACGCGTCTGGCGTTTGATTCAGCAGCCCCGTACCATCAGCGAGCTCAGGGATACCGTCGTTGCGGAATATGAGGTCGATGCAGCTACATGTGAGCGGGATTTGCTGAGCCTACTAACGGATCTGGCGGAGGCGGGATTGTTGGAAGCGCACGATGCAGTTGCTTCGTAAGCTGTTCCGCCGGCCGCGCGGCGAGCGGCGCTTGCTCCTACAGGTGTTCATGCTGGTTATTGGCATGCGGCTTGGGCTGGATTGGTTACCCTTCCGCCACGTGCGAGCACTGGTGACGTTCGCGGGCAGACCAAGCCGACCCCCCGGCAGTGGTCCATCGATCGAGCGTGTGGCAGCGGCCGTTACTATTGTGAGCCGGTACGTGCCACGCGCGACGTGCCTTACGCAGGCGCTGGCGGCGGAGTTACTCCTCAGACGTGCGGGCTATCCGGTGTACCTGCGTCTCGGCGCGGCACGCGGACCAGATGAGCGGTTCGAGGCCCATGCATGGGTTGAATGCGATGGCCGGGTCGTGATCGGAGGCGCTATTGAGCGATACTCGCCATTTCCGCGGCTGGACGGCGAAGCCTCATGAGTAGAATGATCATTTTTCACTCATCCTCGGCCTAGCTGGCGTGTTTTCCTATGTGGCATATGGCCTGGGCATCCGCTCGGAAGTGGCGCTGCCGGAGTTGGCGACCGGGCATAGTGACGTGGATGTCGTGATCCGGATCGGCAGCGTAAATACTAGCGCGCTGCCATATCAGGCCGGAGCGGAGGGACTGCGGTCGCGGTCGACGGCCGGCGAGTTCTGCTTCACCTATGATGAAGTGGGTGCGTTTCTGGTGCGCGGGGGTCGAGAGATTGTCGTCGATCCTGCTGCCGGTACCGAAGAGCAGGTGCTTCGCCTTTTTATTCTGGGGGGTGCCTTTGCGGCGCTGCTCCGCCAGCGTGGCTTCCTCGTCCTGCATGCCAGTGCTGTAGCAGTTGACGGTGTGGCTGTCGCATTTCTCGGTGGCTCGGGCTGGGGTAAGTCGACAACTGCCGGCGCGCTGCATGCCCACGGCTGCGATCTGGTGGCGGACGACTTCGTGGCTGTCATGGACAGCGATGGGACACCGGCGGTTTATCCTGGGTTTCCTCAGTTGAAACTATGGCCGGCGGCGGCGGCGTCACTGGGGACCGATCCTGAGTTATTGCCCCGGCTTCACCCACGCTTTGAGAAGCGGGCGCGGCGTATTAGTGCGGGCTTCGCGCACGAGATGCTGACGTTGAGAGGCGTCTACATTCTGGGCGATAGCCCAGTCTTGAAGTTCGAGCGCCTTGAACCGAGATTCGCCTTGATTGAACTCCTGCGGCATTCGTATGGGGCACGCTCACTCTATGCGGAAGGGGCTCCCGAGCAATTCGTGCGCTTGGCCGGGCTCTGCGGAAAGGTCTGGGTGCGCAAGCTGCTGCGACCGATGGCCATTGAGCAACTGCCAGAGCTGGCGTGCACCATTCTGGAGGATCTGCGACGTGACGACGCTTAAAGGCAGCCAGCCAACTGAGTTCACGCCAGAGAGTCGGCTGCTGCTCGCTTGTGCGCGTGTCCACATGGATACCCCGTCGGCGACCGTGATCAGGGAACTCGCAGCGCAAAGCCTGGATTGGCCAGGAATCGTTCGGAGTGCGCGCCGACATGGTGTTGCTCCGCTACTGTATAGACAGCTCGACGCACTCTGTGCAGATGCTGTGCCCGGCCAAGTGTTAGCCGATCTCCGTTTGTATTTTCACGACAATGCGCGCCACAGCGCCGTGCTGACGAGGGAGCTGCTCAGGCTGATCCGGCTTATGGGTGCGGAGGATGTTGAGGCTGTACCACTTAAAGGCCCTGTGCTCGCCATGACCGTCTACGGCAGTCTCGCGCTGCGTAAGTTTGACGATGTGGACATCCTCGTGCACCACGCAGATCTACCCCGGTGGGAACAGCTTCTGAGAGCAGAGGGGTATAAGCCCTTGTTGCGGCTATCAAAGGCAGAGCAGGTAAGCCAGCGGATCAGCGGCTATCACAATACATTTGTGCATGCTACGACCGGCGTGATTGTGGAGTTGCATTGGGCACAGTCGGCGAGGAAATTCGGATCACCGCTAGCAACCCATGATGTCTGGAGGCGACTGACAACCACGTCGCTGGCCGGTACGACGGTTGCCTGTCTTCCGCCGGAGGATCTGCTGGTCAGCCTCTGCATCCATGGATCACGACATCTATGGGTCCGTCTCGAGTGGATCTGTGGTATCGGGGAGCTCGTGCGCGCGTTTCCACAGCTTCGGTGGGACGAGGTATTGCAGCAGGCAAGAAGCCACGGCAGTTTACGCATGGTGCGGCTCGGCCTTATTCTCGCACACGAATTACTCGGGGCCCAACTACCGTTGCATATCTGGAAAGACGCGGCGGGCGACAGTGTGGCGCAAGATCTCGCATTGAAAGTTCGGGCGGATCTTTTCGGTGAATGGAAGGCCGGTCCTGGCTTTGAGCCATTCCACTGGAGAATGCGTGAACGCTGGCGCGATCGCCTTGGGTATCTGTTGTGGGTGACGGTCACACCATCGGCCGAGGATTGGGAGGCTATCCCACTGCCCACGCCGCTCCTTCCGCTTTACGCGGTCCTTCGCCCCCTCAGGCTGGTGGGGAAATACAGCAAGAGATTGTGGGGATAGGGAACAACCCGATATGAAAGACGAGCAGCCAGTTGACATCGAATTCCAAGAATACCTGGAGCACACGTTCGGTCCACTTCGATTCACCCTAAGCGGCCTCTTGCAGCGGGCCGCAGAGGAAGCGCCCGACCAGCCCGCTATCCTGGAACCAAACAGGGAAAGCCTGACCTACGCAGGCTTATTGAAATTGGCGGAGAAGACGGTTCGTGTGTTGAATGGCATGGGATTCGGACCCGGCAACCGCATCGCGCTTGTGTTGCCAACTAATGGAGCAGCAGCGGCCGCCTATCTTTCTGTGATGGCAGGCATGACCATCATTCCATTGAGCGCCGCGTTGTACGAAGGTGATTACGAGCGGTCCTTCGGGGACACGGGTGCACAGGCTGTTGTCGTGCAGCACAACACGGTAGAAAGCGCCGTCGTAGCAGCACGGCGGCTGATGCTACCAGTGATCGAGCTGCTAGTTGTTGCGGACGGACCGGTGGGAATGTTTGAGATTCGCGGCGCTGACGAGGTGCCGGATGTCGAGCCTGCCTTCGCGCAGCCTGAGGACATAGCTGTCCGCATGCCGACATCCGGTACGACCAGTTTGCCTAAAATGGTCCTGCGGACACAAAAGCAGTTGATGATATATTTTTATGTGAATACCGTTTCGCTGCTGCCCTTTGGCGGCGTCATGATCAACCAGATGCCCTTACATCATCTTAGTGGGTTCAGCCTCGTGATGTTTGCCGTTATCGCAAAGTCGGGATTTACCTGCCTGCCAAGGTTTGAGGCGAACGAGATTTATCGGTATCTGGCCCAATATCAGCCGTCGTGGTTTGGCGCTGTACCGGCGATGCTCCAGGCATTGGTAAGTGAGGCACCTCGGCACCGAGCAGAGCTACAACAATTCCACATAAAGAAGATTGCGACGGGGAGTGCGGCCCTGCCGGATGCCTTGTTACACGAGGTCCACAAGATTTTTGGAGCTTCGATTCAGCTTATCTATGGCCTGACCGAGACCGGTCCTATAGCCAACATTGTCCAGGACCCCGATTCGTCAACGTACCGAGTAGGAGCTGTTGGGAAACCGGGTCCATTTGTGCAGGTGCAGATTGCGGATGAGGATGGTGCAGCCTTACCGGCGGGCGAGGAGGGTGAGATCCAGATCCTTTCGCCGGTGGTCTTCAGCGGCTATGAGAATAACCCCGAAGCAAATGCATTGGCTTTCCGGGACAGCTGGTTTCGCACGGGAGATGCCGGGTACCTCGATGGAGACGGGTACCTGTACCTGACGGGTCGGATTAAAGACGTAATTAATCGTGGTGGCAGTAAAATCTCGCCGCTGGATGTGGATGCTGTGCTGAGCCAGCACCCGGCCGTCCTAGAAGCGGCGGCCTTCGGCTTTCCGCACGCGGTGCTCGGCGAAGATATCGCAGCGGCCATCGTACTGCAAGATCCGCAAGTCACGGAAGACGAGCTACGCCTGTTCGCGTTCAGAAGCCTGCCGATGCATAGTGTACCCAGTCGCTTCGTGTTTGTGGAAGAGATACCAAAGACTGCGCTTGGCAAAATCAAACGGAACCTGCTCGCCGAGCGCTTCAAGGCCGAGTTGCGCAGATAGACGCGTTTGGAGAAGAAGATGAATGTACAGCCTGCGAGATCGACTGAGGAACAGCTCCTTGCGATCTGGCAAGATCTTTTTGAAACACCCTCGGTCGGGCCGGACGACAGTTTTTTCGTCCTCGGCGGCTATTCATTGCTGGCCGCCCGGCTGGCGGTGCGTGTCCACGAAGCGTTCGGCGTCGAACTGTCACCGCACCAGATTTTTGAGACGCCCACGGTTGCGCAACTGGCCGCCGATATCAACAAGCGGCTCATAGCCGAGCATGCTGGCACAGGTAGCATTTCGCCGCTGGTACCGATCCAGTCGCGCGGCTCGCGCGTGCCGTTCTTTTGTATTCACTCGATCATAGGAACTGTCTTCGTCTACCAGCCCCTAGCCCAGCTCTTGGGGCCGGATCAGCCTGTATATGGAGTCGAGGCCCAGGGTCTTGTGAGCGGGGAACAGCCTTTAACAACGATGCCCGACATGGTCACTCACTGTGTCGAGCAGATTCGTACCCTCCAGCCGCATGGTCCGTATCACCTGGGTGGGTATTCGTTCAGTGGGCTCCTTGCACTGGAGATTGCGCGCTGTCTAGAGGCCGCCGGGGAGCACGTAGCGTTACTGGCGCTGTTTGATACGTGGCTGATGTATCATCCCACGCTGCCGCGTTGGTTGAGTGTGGCACGGCAACAGATGAATCAGAAGGAGCTGCGGTTCCGTATGCATCTCCCGCGAATCCGCTACCACGTGGCCAGGCTGTTGAGCTTGCAGGCGAAAGAAAGGTTGCTCTACGTGGGAGAAAAAATGGGTGTGCTTATGCAACGTGTGGCCGGTGGAGGACGCAACAGCGTTCACGTACCGGTTCGTGGCCAGGATGAGCAGGTAGCAATAGCGCGCCTCAATCACATCCAGGCTGGAGCCGTATCAGCCGTATGGAAGTATACGGTTTCGCCGTATGCGGGGCACATCATATATTTTCAGTCTATGATGCCGCACTGGATGGTGTGGTTCGACCAGCCGAAGGCCTGGGCACGCCTTGCACGGGGGGGCCTAGAGATTCATCACGTCCCGGGGGTCCACGATCAAATATTGCACGAGCCGAATGTCCAGACGCTGGCAACATTCCTGGGTGACTGCCTTGAGCGGACCAGCCGGGAAAAGGGCCGGACGTTGGCAGATATCAGCCGTGGCTAATTATATGTCGACTCGATACATGGAAAAGGCACTAAGCCCATAGGCTTAGTGCCTTTAGGCCTGTGACTGCGAAGGTCAAGAGCTAGCCTAGCTGTGACCCGACGCTGTTTACGTCTGCCGTAGCACCAACGCCGCCTTCAGTTAGATGCTCGATCGTCCCAAAGTTGGTCAATAAGGGAAGCTGGTAAGGCGCGCGAGTTGGAGCCTGCGGCAGCGCGGAATTGAACGTTTCCTGGGCACGTTGAGCATCCTCGTTTGCACTGGACATATTGCAATTCTCCCTACTGAGCTGAAGGAAGCACCCTCCACGACCTTGAACTCAAACTACTATAGTGATGATCATAGCATAACAACCTCGCGGGGGCAACGATGAAGCTTGATACATCCCGCCCACCACTGGCCAATCTCTTCGCAATCTACGACGAAGACCCACTCGCTCTAGATGCCGCCGAGCGGAAGCTACATGGAGGTGGGCAGTTTAGCGAATTGAAACGTCCGGAGCCAGGCTGGGTCGTAGGTGTGGCATCCCTGCCGGGGAGTACACCTGACGGCGATGGAGCCGATGCCGCCGGACTGCTCTTTGCAGAAGGCCGCGATAGACTGGAGCCCGGGGGCGAGTATGATGCCACGCGGCGCTTCCTTGAAATCGCATATTTGGTTGACGACGCTCCCCAGCGGCTCGCTGAGTTGCCGGGCGACTTCGGCTTCATCCGCTTCCGTGCGGGCGGTGGTGTGACGGTCGTATGTTCATGTGCCGGGCTCGTACCATTCTACTGGTGGCAACGAGGTAGCTCATTGGCCATCGGTACACGCCTCGGCGACTTCGCGCGCTACTTGCCCGGTCCATTCAGGCTACACCCGCTGTTAAACGCGATCGCCGCGGCCGGGGGAGCGCATGGACCGGGCTTCGACAGCTACCTGACGGGCGTGTTTCGTATTCCCCATGGGTGCTATGCCGTCCTGGAGGGAGGGCAGAGCGTGAAGGTGCGAGACTACTGGGAGCCGCAGCCGCAACGACTCGTGCGCGCCACACGTGCGAAGACGCGCGACCATGAGGAGCGGCTACGTAGCCTGCTTTTGGCGCGCCTGGAGCGCGACCTCGATCCCAATGGCGGAAACT
>JBBRHB010000090.1:0-11720 GCA_038223355.1 Chloroflexales bacterium | reverse complement strand
TCGGCACCGACACAGGTGACGATCTTGCGGTCGTCAAGGTCGCTCTTCCCGCGAACACGCCTGTCGCGACGCTCGGCAATTCGGACCAGACGCAGGTCGGTGAAACGGCCATTGCCATTGGTACACCCTTTGGCCTTGATGAGACAGTCACGCAAGGTATTATCAGCGCAGTCCATCGCGACTATCAGCCGGGCAACGCTCCGATCCAGCGCAATTTGCTGCAAACCGACGCACCAATTAATCCCGGTAATTCTGGTGGGCCACTATTGAATGCCCAGGGCGAGGTCATTGGCATCAATACGATGATCGAGAGCCCGATTCGTGGGTCGGTTGGGGTCGGTTTCGCCATTCCGTCGAACACTGCCAAAAGCCTGATTCCACAACTTGAGACCGGGGCTCAGCTCCAACGAGCCTGGCTAGGCATTCAGGGCACCGACGTAGATGCGACGATTGCGAAGGCGCAGAACCTTAGCGTGCAATCAGGTGTCTTGGTGACGGCGGTGGTGCCTAACGGCCCGGCTGCTCAGGCCGGCGTGCAGGGCTCACCAAGCCAGAACCCACAAAATGCCCTACCGGGTGCCCAGGGCCAAAATGGCCAGGCCCCGAATAGCACTGGCCAGATCCCAACCGGTGGTGATGTCATCACTAAGGTTGATAGCACGACCATTACCAATATGAAGCAGTTAGCAGGATATGTCGCAAAGCACAAATCGGGCGATACGCTCACGCTGACTATTCTACGCAATGGTAAGGAACAACAGAGCAAGATTACGCTGCAGCCTTGGCCTGCTACCAGCAATAACGGGTAAGCAGCTCGTATTTTCAACAACAACGGCCTGGCAATCGCTAGGCCGTTGTTGTTACGTTTAATCATGCTGATTTCATTTATGCAGGCGGATTCGTCGCTACGTCGTCGCGATAGCGTAGGAGCGCTCCGACCCCTTCGTGCTGGTCAAGGTATTCGCTCGCATCTACAATCTGGAGCGTTGAACCCTGCTGCACGGCTCGTGCTGTAAACACCTCGCGTAAGTCGGCCTGCTGGAGTTCGGTGCCGTCATACGGGCATTTATCGCGTAGTCCGGCCCGGATCGTGCCACAATTAGGACATTCGCCACCGACCGCGTTGAAATTCTGGTGCATGATCAATGTCATAACTTGACCTTTGCTCAGCGCCATCGCCGTGTCCGACACGCCGGCTACGCCAAGCCCGTTCCGTGCCACTTCGCCTTCTAGCAGTGCAACATCGTCAGCCTCTTGCTTGCGCTCGACGTCGCGCATCATGGGCTCGATAAGCTCCATGACGGACTGCAGGTTGCTTTGAATATCAAGCTTGACAAAGTCAACCAGCTTTTCCTTGATCTGCTCTGGTAGGTTTTCAAGCACGATCCCCTTGATCGCGTCGTTCCCTGCGATAATGACATGCTGCACGTCATAACGTTGGATGATTCGAGTAAGTTCTTGCGCGATGTCTTTCGTATGCGCCTTAATCAGGTTATCAGTTCGATGCTGCAAGGTCATTTGGGCGGGACCACCCGCTTGGAAGCGCTTGATCTCCTCAGCCGCTTCAGTCTCGCCGACTTGCTCCGCACCATTCAATGCGACCACTAGGATCCGTGACTCCTGCCCATCAGCGAGAACGACTGCATACGTTTCGTAATCGTCGATAATGCGGGCTAGATTAAAGATATGTGGATAGCGATCTTCCACGATCTGGTTTTCGACCGGCACTTGTAACGGCAGCGTCATCCAGACGTTGTCAGCACTGCAGGCAAAGATCGCCAGACCGGCGGCATCCTTGGGGGCATCCGTGCCTAAATACGCCATAATGCGCTCGCGGTCGGCATTAAAACTATCTAGCCCATTGTCTCGCTCTTTGACTCGCTCAGCAACCATGTCAAGCTCCTGAGTCAACGCTTGCATCGTCTCCCCGCGCTGACCGCTGCCGTCGGGTTGCCAATTCAGGTACACACTGAGAAATGGATGCTCAGTGATCGGATATGCGGTCAGGGTTTCAAGTATTGATTGTAGGTTAAGTGCCATAGTCTCCTCGTCGTGTTGTAGATCTGTGTTTGCACTTCTTCCTCAGCAACCTTTGGACCGTGGCCGCTGAATGTGACCTTGCCAGTCAATCGAGTGCAATCCGTTACCTTCACCGTTTCATCGTCGGCACTGGATAAGCTAGTGCTCCGCCGAGGGCGATAGTCGGTAGAGGAGCCTCTGCTACGTCAAAGCGCACACAATAGGCCAGATCACCAGCTTCTCGATCGCCCACATACCGCCAAGTAGCGGCCTTTGAGCTGGCTGGTCCAAATTCCCGGGTACTTGCCAACGATTCAGCTTCGCTCATATCAGTGTCTCCTGTACAACCGGCATAGTTGCAAGTTGTGTACGGCAAAAGAGCCGAGTTTACAGCCTAGCGGTGCCCTAGCACTACACGCACTTCGTGCGTTGCTCCATCGTCCACGAGCCGGATGCGGCCATCCTGAGACGGCTGCCCATCGACCTCGACGCAGGTAACGCCGGTGGAGACGCCGGCAGGATTCTCGATGACGATATGGAATGAAGCCGATCCATACCGGTAGGTGACCTCGTAGCCGGGCCAGCTATGCGGGATACACGGCGCGATCTCCAGCCAGTCACCGTGCTTCCGCAGTCCCAACAGCATTTCGACGCCCAGGCGGTACATCCAACTGGCCGAGCCGGTGTACCAAGTCCAGCCACCTCGGCCGGTAAGCGGTGGAACCGCATAGATGTCGGCGGCAATCACATACGGTTCAACCTGATAGCACTCGGCATTGGCCTGAGCGTGCAGCACCGGATTGATCAGCGAAAAAAGCTGCCCAGCCCGGTCGCCGTCACCAAGCTCGGCCCGCGCCCAGATGTACCACAATGCGGCATGCGTGTACTGGCCGCCGTTTTCTCGCACACCCGGCACATAGCCTTTGATATAGCCCGGATTATGCTCGCCGTGGTCGAAGGGCGGCATAAAAAGCTTGATCAGCCCGGCCTGTTTGTCGACTAGGTAGTGTTCAACTGCATCCAGGCCCTTGCTTGCTCGGACGTGATCAGCAGCGCCCGAAATGACAGCCCAGGACTGTACGATTGAATCAATCTGGCATTCATCATTTTGCTTCGATCCGAGGGGTGTGCCATCATCGAAGAAGGCCCGCAGATACCACTCTCCGTCCCAGCCATGCTCCTCAATAGCCTGTTGCAATTGTTCGGCTGCTGCATGGTAGCGCGCCTCACGCGCCTGGTCACCCTGTCCGGCCGCGATGGCAGCGAACTGCTGGAGGTTAAGGTGCAGGAACCATCCGACCCAGATGCTCTCGCCCTTGCCACCGGCACCGACCTGATTCATGCCGTCGTTCCAGTCACCCGTCCCCATTAACGGCAGGCCGTGTGTTCCCATACGGGTCAGAGCGTACTCAACCGCGCGGACGCTGTGCTCGTATAGTGAGGCGCTCTGTGGCGAGACGCTGGGTAGGTCGTAGTATTCATCCTCGCCGGGTGCCAACGGTCGGCCCTCGATAAACGGGATCTGTTCGTCAAGCGCGGCTCGATCCCCGGTGACCATAATGTAAAAGGCGGTCACGAATGGCAGCCATAGATAGTCATCCGAGAAGTGCGTTCGAATACCTCGCCCCGCCGGGGGATGCCACCAGTGCTGCACATCGCCTTCTACAAATTGTCGTGACGCCGCCCGCAGCAGATGCTCACGTACCAGTTCAGGTGCGGCGTAGACAAGCCCCATAACATCCTGTAGTTGGTCGCGGAAGCCATAAGCACCGCCAGATTGATAAAAGGCCGAACGTCCCCACAGACGGCAGGCGAGCGTCTGATACACCAGCCACCCATTCAGTAGTACATCCCATGCTGGCTCGGGGGTTCGCACCTGTACACGGGTCAGGCGATCATGCCAGCCGTCGACCGTGTGGGTATAGGCTGCGGCGACCTCCTCGGGTCGGCGATAACGGGCGATAAGCTGCTCCACCTCTGCCTGCCCGCTGCCTTGTCCCAGCAAAAAGATCACCTCACACTGCTCACCAGGAGCCAGTTCGACGATCCGTTGCAGTGCTGCACAAGGATCAAGAGCTGCGCCAGAACGTCCGGCGAGGCCGCTCCGGGCGAGTGCTGCGGGCTGTTCAAGACTGCCATTGCGCCCGATAAACTCTGTGCGATCACAGGTCCAGCTCGCGACCGGTTCGTCGGAGGCGGCGAATGCAACGCGGGTCCCGAAATCGATGCTATAGGCGTTGTGCGCCAGCAATGCGCCGCTAGGCTCGTCCCAGGCAGTCACGACAAAGGGCGCTAACTGCTCGCGCAAAACGCCCAGCACCAACTCTGCATAGAAGATCGCGCCAATACGCCGTGGCTCGGAGCCCGTATTCCGCAGTCGGAGGCGGTAGAGCTTGACCGAGTCATCCGGTGGCACAAACAATGTGAGTTCGCTCGCGATGCCCCGCCGCTCATGCTCAAACGTCGAGTAGCCGAAGCCGTGCCGCACGCGGTAGCTGCCTGCATTATCTTCCGGTTCAGTGTGCCGGGTGTATGGCGTGGGATGCCAACACGCGCCTGATGCCTCGTCCCGCACAAAGATCAGCTCACCCGGCGGATCAACGACTGGGTCATTCGACCACGGCGTGAGCCGGTTTTCACGGCTATTCTCCGACCAAGTGTAGCCAGAGCCGCTCTCGGAGACCAGAAAGCCGAAGCGCTCGTTTGCCACTACATTGATCCAGGGGAGCGGTGTTTGCCTGTCGCCGTCGAGCTCGATGATGTATGCATCGCCGGTCGGCGCGAAACCGCCGTAGGCCGATGGCTGGATGAGCTCGACGGGAGCTAATGGCGATGGCCGACTGGTTGCGGCGATTGTACGGGTGATCGGCAAGGCCCCCGGGAGATTATCGGGCTGGGGATCGCGCTGGCGCAGATGCTGTGCCAGGTTGCCGCGCCGTCCCGAGAGCACGGCCCGGGCCGCCGTTTGTAGCAAAATCAGATCGGCCGGCGGTAGTCGATCCGCGCGCACCACAAAGATGCCGCCGCGATGATCGAGCCAGCCACCCGAGCGGCTCCCACGCACGAGTGCTTGAAGCTGCTGGTGAAACTCCTCAAGATAGGTGCCCATCTGCTCATTGAGAATCACGAGTTCCACGGTTAAGCCTCTAAAACGCCAAACTTCATGCGCTAGCAGCAACTCACGAACGAGATCAAGATGTTCACTTTCCGATACTCGCACAACAATAATCGGAAAATCTCCGGAGACCCCGTAGGGCCAAAGCCCCGGCTGGGCGAGTGTATTCACGCTAAGAATCTCGGGTGCGGCCCGCATGCGACCATCAGCATAAAATGCGCAAGCCGCCAGACGCTGGAAACGATGCAGATCATCGGTTGTAATGCCAAGATGGCGTAGTTCGACCCGGCTTCTGGTCCAGGCTAGCTCGAAAGCACGACCGGCTACACGCGGGTCCTGATATTTGTGTGCCAGCCCAACGGCTTGCTCGCGGGATTCGGCGGTAGCCGTCGTAAACATTATCTGGGCCGTCGCGCCGGGTGGAATCCGGACGTGACAACGCAGACTGAAGATCGGATCGAGCACGGGACCACTCTGGTGTGCTAGCGGCCGGTCCAGTGCAGCTGGATTGGCCGGCGTACGACCCCGGCCCAGGAACGTCGAGCGATCAGAGTCGAACTGTGTCGCACCGATGGTATGGCCGCGGACCGCCATGACATGCACCGCCCAAACCCGCTGCTCATGGGGTGCACGGGGCCGTCGCGAGGCTAGGAGCGCATCTCGCTCGGCGAGGAACTCAGTTTCAACGAAGAGCTTGCTGAATACCGGGTGCGCAGTGTCAGCACTGGCCGATGCGAGCACGAGTTCGGCGTAGCTCGTGACCTCAATCTCGCGCTGTTCAACCGTTAAGTTGGTAAGGTAAATATTGCGGACCTCCGCGTTGTCTTCGGGAGTCACCGTCACATCCATCCGCGTCCGGATACCGGCAATCCGCTGGTGATACTCGACCTTTTCGGGTGCGAAGACGACGCGATAATCCTGCCCCAACTGCCGTACCGGCTGATATCCCGGTGACCATGTCAGAGCACTACGCACATCGCGAATATAGCAGAAGCTGCCCCAATTATCACACGTGGTATCCTCACGCCAACGTGTCACCAACAGATCTCCGCAGCGGCTGAACCCACCTCCAGCATTAGTCAGCATGACGGAGTAGGTGCCGTTCGACAGCAAATGGGTATAGGGCACCCGCGTGTGGGGCGTCGTGAACTCGCGCTCAGGGCGACTTGCCGGCAGCACGCGACTGGGCATTGCCCTGGCGGGTGCAGGTATGTCCTCCACCGCTGGGGCTACTGCGCGCTCCTGCAGCAACAGTTCGGTGGCGGCGACTCGCGGCTCACGTTGGAAGCGCTGCTGCATGATGTTGTCGTGAAGGCAGTTATCGAAGGCGAGCAAGCTCATGCCCTGATGATGCACCATGTAAGAGCGGAGGACGACGTGTGTGGCACCGGGCGGTAGCCGGCTTGGCGTATAATCAATCGCTTCATAAAGACCATACGTTCCCTGTGCGCCCGCATCGATCAAGACTTTAATATTGTCGAGAGCGGCCAAAGGTCGAACGGCCAACGCCAAGGCCGTGGCATACGGTGCTATGACTACATCTTCTTGCAGGCCGCCTTTAATACTAAGATCGGATACACCGAAGGCACGATACTGGTAGTTCATTTGCATATCGCGGACGTTATATGCCGATTCTGAGATACCCCAAGGTACATGCTGTTCCCGTCCAAAGGCAATCTGCCGGTCAACGACGGCGTGGTAGGTTCCGTCAAGCAGTGTCGCCGGGAAGTCCCGCATCACCAGCAGGGGCATAAGATATTCAAACATGGTCCCGCTCCAGGAGCGTAACGCCATCTCTCGTTCAAAGCCGAACCGCATGATCGTTATGGGGCGCCCTAGATGGAACCAGTGCGACTGCGGCACTTCGCCGGTAGCAATCGTGACAAAGCTTCCGAGCCGCGACTCCGAGGCCAGGAGATCGTAGAACGAATTGTCTCGTCGGCCTTCCGCCACGTTATAGCCGATCGTGAAGAGCAAGCGTTCGGCATCGAAGAGGAAGCCAAAATCCATTTGCTCAACGTGCTTGAGCGCGCCCGCTACAATCGTCGCCTGCCGGATGAGTAAGGCCTCAAGATTGGCATGCACGCGGGCAATGTCTTGATGCCCGACATCGTCAATTCCTGCTAGCGGCTGTTCGTCGGAACCGGCCTCGGTGGCGGCGAAGAGTTCGCTCAACGTTGGCCAACCTTCGGCCAGAGCACTCAGTTCGGGTGACAGCGTTAGGCTAGCCTCGCCGGGTAGCAAAGCATCAAGGTCACGCAGCAGGCTCTGGGCTTGCCAGTCAAGCTTTTCAGCCCAGACTCCCATACTATCTTCTTCAAGCAAAGCTATGAGCTGCTTACGGAAAGCGACGAGCAGCTTGCGATAGCCGCCGATCGTCTGTGGCGGATCGTTCAGCAGCCTTACAAGCTCGGCCACGATCGCGGGTGCACTGCCGAAGCCGACCTCCTGGCGGAGGAGTGCGAGGGCATCCCGTAGCCCGTCATACAGCCAGGGTCCGGCGATGGGCTGGTCGCACAAGCCTCCATAAGCCTGGCGTAGCACCAGGAGGTAGCCCGCGAGATTCCCACTATCGACCGTCGAGACATACGCCGGCGGCAGCGGTTTAAGCGTCTGGATATCGTACCAATTCAACAGGTGACCACGATAGTGATCGAGGGCTTCAAGGGTGGTAAAGACCTGCTCCGTCCGTTCCGTCATATCCAGCAAACCGATATAGCCAAAATCACGCGCTGCTATGTCGACCAGTAACTGCAACCCTATATTGGTCGGTGATGTGCGTTTGGCTAAAACCGGCTGTGGGTCTTCCTGAAAGTTATCCGGTGCTAGAAAATGGACGTCCTCGGTCACGAACTCTTCGAAGTAGCGCCAGGTTTGGCGCGCCAGTGTCCGCAGCAATAGCACTCCATCAGACGCAAGAGCTTCTCTAGCCCGCTGCCACGGGCGGTCAAGAAAGGCGGCGACGCCGGGCGCGCTCAGCCATATTCCGGCCACCGGGGCCACGACCGGCCAGGAACGATGAAGCTGTCGTCGTCCGAGCCAACCCAGGGCCGTGCCTACGCCAATGGTGGGCGCTAATCTATTGGCGATGGGCCGGGCGGAGCCTCGCAGTCGCTCTTCAGTTTGGTCGGCTGTCTCCCATTGAAGCATATCGCGGTGGGTCACGTACACGCGCAGCAGCGTGCGACTGATCGCATCGAGATTGAGCACGGCCTGATCAAGCAGCAAGGTCGTATTAAGCAGTGTCCGCGTGAAAGCCATGCGCACGTCCGCAGATCTGGTGTACAGAACAGTCAGCGGTGCCTGGGTGCCTGGCAGCCCTAGCAGCGTGTCTATTACCGTGAGCACCGTAGGCAGCGCCAGATGGGCCAATGCTGCAGCCGTCCAAACCAGGGGTGCATCGGGAAAGCGCAACCAGCCCGCGGCCAAAAGCGTGACGGTCCCAGCGGGGACGAGACTCCGCCGCAAGTTGTCGAAAATGCGATAGCGCGCGATGAGTGGGAGGGTATTGCGCATTAAGCTCCCGTCCCGACGCGGCACCCATGGCATAAGCCAGGGCACAAGCTGCCAGTCGCCCCGCACCCAGCGATGGTGACGAGCGGCATACGAGGCATAGGTCGATGGATAATTGTCGATCAGTTCAACATCGGTCAGGAGGCCGGTTCTCGCATAGCTGCCCTCGATCAGATCGTGGCTCAGCAGTGCATTATCCGGGAAGCGATCTTCCAGCGTCTCGTGTAACACCGCCGGTTCGTAGATGCCCTTGCCGGCATAGATGCCCTCCGCGAAGAGATCCATATACACGTCAGAGACCGCCGTTGTATAGGGGTCGATACCTACATTGCCTGAGAAGATACGGGCGAAGCGACTACGTGTCGCACTTGGGAGGTCGATGGCGATCCGTGGCTGCAGAATACCGTAGCCTTGTACCACTCGGCGGCTGTGTGGATCAACCACCGCACGATTGAGCGGGTGCGCGAGCGTGCCAATCAGCTTCTGTGCAGTATCACGTGGGAGCTGTGTGTCGGCATCAAGCGTGATCACATACCGAACCTGTGCCAGACTCGGCAGATCACCTCGCATGATCTCAAAGGTGGTATCGTCGGCACCTGCCAGCAAGCGGTTGAATTCCTCGAGCTTGCCACGCTTGCGCTCCCATCCCATATAGCAAGCCTGCACCGGATTCCAGACGCGTCGCCGGTGGAAGAAGAAGAAACGTGCGGAGTCATGACGCATGTTAAGCGCATCAACCCGTGCCTGCGCCACCGCTAGCAACTCGGTATCTTCGGGCATCTCGATGGCTGGCGCGTCAGCAAAGTCGCTTAAGAGCGCGAAGTGTATATGCGGGTCGCTGTTGGCCAGCATCAATACCTCAAGCCGGTCGAACTGACTCTCTACGCTTGCTTTCGTCAGCAGCAACATGGGGACGACGACGATTGTGCGCAGCTCCGCCGGTACTCCTTTGACCAGATCGAGGCGCGGCAGAACGCGGGGCTTCAGTGCACGCGCTGCACCCCAATTCACCAGACCCTGCGCGAGTTCGCTGGCCGGAAGAGCCAATAGTCCGGCTGCCATCCATCCATCACGTCTTCCGTCACGCCGAGCCCCACGGACCCCCGCTGCAACCACCGCTCCGGTAATCGCAGCGATTGCCCCCAAGTACAATGGCGTGGGATGTGCCAACAACGCTCGCCCCGCTGCCGTCGCCCAGTGCCGCCGGGCACCGATACGAGCCTCAAACGCCGCACGCCCCGGCCCAATCAGATAGTAGCCTATATGTGTGTCGGGACGCGCTGTGGTAATCGCGCTTGCGTCAAGCCCATCGTCGGTCGGACGTGGCACGCGCGCCGCTGCATCGATCAACCGCCGGGCCACCTCCATCTCGTCGATCGCCGCAGCGTGGGCGAGTTGTTCGACGACATGGCGGTACCGATCACGTGTGCTAAAGGTACAACGGCCATAAATGCCGGCTGGATCCTGGCGTAGTACCTGCTCGGTCAGGCTAACGCCCTCGAACCACGTTGGCCAGTCGATCGCCATTAGTATGCGCATGCTTGTGATCGTGTTGCCGACCGAGACCTGATTGCCTGCCTGGCCCTGGTACGTGAGATGCAATACTCCGTCGCTACTCCCATAGCGCGCGGTGAGTGCCTGCTCCAGCCACATGCTTCGTGCATGCAGCGTGCTGTCACCATCGACAGAGTGCAGCTGTCGAAATAGCTCGGTGGCGAAGACCGGTGGCAGATCGGGGTAGTCTCGCATCAGCGAAGCGAGTTCCTGGCGGATACGCGCATCTTCGTCCGGAGCGCCCCGCAGTTGAAGTAAGCGCTCTGCCCAGTCCATTGCCGCGGCCCGCTGGCGGCGAGAATCAAGTAGCAGCTCAGCTAGGTGGCTCAAGTACTCGACCAAGCCTATGCGGAGCATGATAACGACGGCCCACAGTTCGCCGATCGAGAGTGGTACAACCGTTTGGTAGGCCTGGATAAAGCGCACGAGATACTCAGGCGTAATACGACCGTCCGTATGGCTAATGAGTTCTAGTGCGACTGCGTATACCCGCGGTATGCCCTCTAACGGGCCTTGCGCGAGCTTGGGCAACTCGCGGTAAAAGCTCTGCGGCAGATCCCTGCGGATCTCGCGCAGCTGATCCAATACTACGTGAAAGTTATCAACCAGCCATTCTGCAGCAGGTGAGACCGGGATCTGCTGCCGCAGATCTTCTGCGAGCAGTTCCTGTGTATTGCGCAGGAACTGCTCAGTCTCATCTACTGCATATAACCATGCGGCGGGCCGGCCCGCACGGACTGTGACCTGCTGGCTGGCGGCGAGCTCACAAGCATGCTGTTCGAGTTGTTCGATACTGAGGAGGAGCTCCCGGTGCCACTGGGAGGCCGGTGGTACCGGGGTTTCGGTGGGCGATTGCCCAGTTGGATGCTTAGCACCCAGTCGTGCAATCGCTTTTGTGAGCCAAGCGTTGCCTTTTCCCCGGATCACTGGCCGAGACTACGACTGTGCGACATTTGGGACTCGCGCGAAGTATCCCGTGGCTGCAACGCCGGCTCAAACTGGCCGAGATCAATAATCTGGACAAGCATACGGCGTCCTGGCGCTGTCAATTCAGCTTCAAAGGAGAGCTCATCCCGGAGAATGCCTACAATCTCCTCCGCCGAGACACCGCTCGCCCGCGCATCCGTTAGGAGCGCGACCAAGCGCGTTTGCAAATCGTCAACGCTCAGAGACGGACTCTCGTCTATTGACGATAGATGCTGTGTGAGATGAAACTGGCAGACGGGGCAAATATAGTCCCGTGTATCCAGGTTTTCGTCGCCCGGCAGTTGCTCTTGCGGCGTCCATTCAGTACCGCAGTTCGGGCAGCGTTGTATTTGTAATTGTTGGTCCATTGCTATCTTCCTTTGCGAAGCTTGGCACCCCTTAGAGACGGCTATCGGTTCGCCATCCCTTGTGACTTTGGCGCGTCCATCAACCATGGATCGGCTGTGGTCCAGGTGCAATACTGCACATCGGTGGGCAGATTAAGATCGTTCGGGCGCGGACGGGGCGCCGTGGACTAGGCGGGGCCTAAAGC
>JBBRHB010000089.1:0-11734 GCA_038223355.1 Chloroflexales bacterium | reverse complement strand
CTCAGCAACCGGGGTCCAGCAAAGACCATCGTCCGAGAAGCCGTGTGCAAGCACTACAGGGGGTTTGTCACCCCCGGTTCGCGTGTAATGCAGTTTGAGGCCATTTGCCTCGATATCCGATGCTTGCCAGGTATACATAGGTGTTCTCCTCAATACTGACGTCTTGCATTCTGATCATACATCGCCTCCTCGTAATATACACGTCGGTTGTTGCCCCTAGTTTCGGTCTGGTGTACTATTGCGGGATAGTCAATTATTAACTCGCACAAGCCTTCGATCACTGGCTCATATTAATGTTGAAACACGGCTCCGATGTGAGAAAGGCAGTTCTTAATGCGCTCTCAGCGTTCGCTTGCAGGTACGTGGCAGTTTAAAGTCGATCCGGAAGGATCAGTCACCCCCGAAACCCTTGTTCCCGATCGCGAGATTGCCGTTCCTCTGCCATGGCAAGTAGCTCATCCTGATCTTCAGACGTACAGTGGATACGCGTGGTATCGACACACCTTCAACATCGAGGAAGAGTGGCTCGCAGGCGAACTCTTGGTACGCTTCGGGGCCGTCGATTATTGGTGCGAGGTCTTTGTTAATGGGCGATTGGTAGGGCAGCACGAGGGAGGCTACACGCCCTTTACTCTTCCAATCCGGTCGGCAGTCCAGGCCGGCAGCAATGAGTTGGTGCTCAGGGTCTATGACTCGACCCAGACCAACATCGAGGTTCCACGCTGGCCGGACTACGGAGTAAACAAAGATGCAGCGGCACCTCCTTTCGACGCACGCAATGTGCCCCACGGGAAGCAAGAGTGGTACATCAACGTCGGTGGGATCTGGCAGGATGTCACCCTGCTTGCTGTACCCGTCAGCTACCTTACGCGCGTCCACGTGGCAACGGATATCCGTCATGGACGGGTTGATGTAACGGTTGAGCTTGCAGGGCAGGTCGCGACCGCAGATGGTAGCATCCAGATTGCGATCCAGAACGAGGGCGTGGATGTAGGTGGCATTGCCGTAGCGCTTGTTGCAGGGCAAAGCGTGTACCAGAGCACGCTCGTCGTAAACCAGCCAAAGCTCTGGGACATCGACAATCCACACCTCTATACGGCAACGGCAACGCTCCACAGCGGCGGTGCAGAAGATGAAATAAGCACGCGCTTCGGCTTCCGGGAGATCATGACCAAGAACGGGCAGATCCTGCTGAACAACCAGCCGTTCTTTCTGCTTTCGGCATTGGATCAAGACCTCTACCCGGACACCATCTATACGGTTCCATCCGAAGCGTTTCTGCGGGATCAATTCCACAAGGCGAAGGCGCTGGGCCTCAACAGCCTGCGCTGTCATATCAAGCCGCCAGATCCGATCTATCTCGACCTGGCTGACGAGATGGGCCTGCTCATCTGGGCCGAAATCCCATCCTGGCGCACGTTCTACCCGAAAGGAACGATCCATCCGCACCAACTCGATCTGAGTGATGAGATCAAGCAGCGGGTCCAGCAAACGCTTTCAGAGATGATTTTGCGAGATTTCAACCATCCCTCGCTGATGATCTGGACGATCGTTAACGAGGACTGGGGCACGGCACTGCCCCTAAGTGCTGCCGACCGGGCTTGGGTCAAAGAGATGTATGGTCGCTGCAAGCAAATAGATCCCACTCGTCTTGTGGTCGATAACTCAGCTTGCGGCCACGCGTGGGGACCCAACATCCATGTTAAAAGTGACCTCGATGATTACCATATCTATGCAAATATCCCTGATCAGGCACTGGAATTCGAACAAACCCTTGAGCAGTTTAGCCTACGACCGTTATGGACCTATTCGAGCCACGGCGATGCGGAGCGGACCGGCCATGAGCCGCTCGTACTGTCGGAATTCGGCAACTGGGGCTTACCATCGGTGAAGCTCCTCCAGGCGCACTATCAGGGCGATCCAGACTGGTTCAAGCTCGGCCCGTGGTGGTCAGGATGGGACGGCGAACCAGGCTGGCCCAGTGGCGTTGTTGATCGCTTCGCCAGCCTTGGCCTTGACACAGTGTGGCCGGATTACGAGGCATTTGCGACAGCCACACAATGGCATCAATTCAATGCAATGAAATATGAGATCGAGGTGATGCGACGTCAGCCTAGACTGGCCGGCTATGTGATCACTGAACTGACCGACGCTTACTGGGAAGCGAACGGTTTACTCGATTTCGTGCGCAATCCCAAGGCCTATCACCATGCATTTTCCACGATCAACACAGCGGACGTGGTCATTCCACACGTTCGCAGGTATGCCTTCTGGGACGACCAAACGGTCAGAGTTCGCTTCATTGGTAGTCATTATAGCGAGCGCGACTGGACCAATAGTCGGCTGCGCTGGACGTTCGGTTAAACAACGCGGGAGCAGGCGGTGGAGGGCACGGAGCGCGGCACTGTCGCAGAGCTGGGCAGCGAACGGCTCTACTTGCCGCAGGTCGGTGCGACGGAGACAAGCCAGCTTGACATTGCGCTTACCAGCACGGACGGTCATCGCCTGGCTCAGAACAGCGTTGATCTGCTCGTCATTCCTGCGGGTGCGCGACGACCAGCCGTGACCCAGCCAGTCGCCGTGATCATGGGTGACAACTGGTCGGAACAGCAAGCGCCGGCAGCCTCAACGCTTGACGCGTCTGCAAGCCCAAACGCTGTCGCCCTTCCGGCAGGCGCAGGAGCAGATCCGGCGCGGGCGGATGGGGCGACAGAGGAAGACAGCGGCACTGTTCCGCTGAGCTCGATGCTCTACAGGATCGGGTATCAGGTAACGACCAGCATCACGGATGACACAAAAGTCGCCGTTACCAACCGGCCGACCTCAGAGTTGTTAACGTGGGTACGGAATGGTGGTGATCTCCTCTTCTTGGTCAGCGGTGCCAGTCCCTTCTTCTGGGCACAGGGGCGCAGTGGTGCCTATAGCGGCAACTGGATCACCAGTTTCAGCTGGATACGGCCCGAGGTCCATAAGCGTCTCCAGGTCGCGAATCCACTAGGCCTGGCCTTCCGCGATATCATGCCACTCCGCACGATCGTGGGAGTTCCGGTGGAGCAGACGGCGGTGCAGCAAGATATTCTGGCAGGTATGCTTGCGGGCTGGATTCAGCACCCTGCAGTCCACACCGTCCAATTCCAGTATGGGAAAGGACGTGTTGTCATGACGACATTCAATCTGGAACGGGCACTCGCCATTAATCCCCAACATCCTATTGCGACGTCGATGATCCATGACTTGCTCGAGCATCTCGTTTCTGACGCGTGCCGGCCAATTCTAACGGCTAATTATTGACACCAGGTGACTTGGGCTGGGATCGCCCTGCGAGAGACGTTTCCAAATTGGTAGAGATGGTCAGACTGTCAGGTCTAGCCATCTGCAGTTAGGCAAGAAATCACTACGCAATCGCCGGACTTTTCAGAAGAGGGATAACGAGCATGGCGCTGTATGTGGGGCTTGACATCGGTGGAACTAAACTGCTTGTCGCCAGCGCTGACGAGCACGGCGAGATCATTCGTAAAACGCAGGAGTTAACGCCCACCGATCTCGACGAAGGATTAGCGCTGCTGAAGACCATGATCACCCGCGTAACCGACGGCGCGACCATTACAGCAATCGGTGCCGCGATTGGTGGGCCGCTTGATTGGCAGCGCGGGATTGTATCGCCGCTCCACCAACCACAATGGCGCGAGGTTCCACTTAGACAGCTAATGGAAACGGCTTATGGGTGTCCACTGTTGGTAGATGTTGATACAAACGTGGGAGCGCTAGGGGAGTGGAGGTTTGGTGGGGAGTCGGTCAGCCGGCTGCTGTACATCACAATTAGTACCGGCATGGGCGGTGGGTTTTTGGTTGATGGCGAGATCTACCGAGGAATGCGGGGCACTCATCCCGAAATCGCTCACCAAACTATTGCCTATAAGTGCTCCCATCCTGAGCGGGTGCGGTGCGCGTGTGGTACGGATGATTGCTTGGAAGCGCTGGTGTCAGGAAACGGAATTCGCCGCATCTACAACAAGCCGGCAGAAGAACTCGATGGTGACGAATGGCAAGAAGTTGCGTATAACCTTGGGCAGGGGCTACGCAACGTAGCGACGATCTATCTTCCTGACGTGATCGTATTGGGCGGAGGAGTTGCTGTTGGCGCGGGTGCAACGCTGCTTAATACTGCTCGGCAGGTTATGAAACAGCGGCTGAAACTTGTGCCGGTTCCAGAAGTTCGCTTAAGTCACCTGGGTTACGAGACGGCCTTACGCGGCACGATTGCACTCGCTATGAGTGGAGTTGCTGAGTCGCGGCAGCCGTAATCCGCTCGGCGATGGCAAGCGAGGAGGTGGCGGCCGGTGATGGCGCATTGCGGACATGGATGATCGGACCGTCCTGATCAATCACGAAATCATCGACGAGCGTGCCATCGGCGGCCAGCGCCTGCGCGCGAATACCGGACGGGCCGGGCAAGAGATCGGCGGGGGTCAGCTCGGGCACAAAGCGTTGGGCAGCCGCCGTAAAGCGTGTTTTGCTCCAATCGCGAACCATCTCCGCCAGACCGGTGCGCCAAAAGTTGCGAGCCAGGATACGAAAACCTCGATAGCTAACGGCATCCCACAGGTCGCGCAGGTTGGCGTCCGAGCGGTGATAGCCTTCGCGGGCAAAGGCCAGCACTGCGTTTGGGCCAAGCCAGACCGAGCCGTCCATACGCAGCGTGGAATGAATGCCCAGAAAAGGGAAGGCCGGATCTGGCACGGGGTAGATCAGACCCCGCACGAGGTACCGGCGCTCGGGGCGCAGGAGGTAGTAGTCACCGCGGAATGGGACGATGCGGGGCGTAGGTCCCGCGCCACTGAGAGCGGCGACACGGTCGGAGTATACGCCGGCACAGGTAATGAGGCAGCCGGTCACAAGGGTTGAATGCGGCGTTGTAACCTCTACAGCGTTACCCTGCCGCACAATGGCCTGCAGCGGCGCATTGAGGGCGATTTCGCCGCCACCGGCACGAACCTCCTCGGCAAACGCGGCAGCGACTTGGCCGTAGTCGATGATACCCGTGTTGGGGGAAAAGAGTGCCTGTAGACCAACGGCATGTGGCTCGATCTCGCGCAGTCGCTCGGGGCCGATCAGCTCCAAGCCAAGTACGCCATTCGCGCGGCCACGACGATACAACTCTGCGAGGCGTGGTAGCTCCTCGGGCTCGGTCGCAACCACAACTTTGCCGCAGCGCCGGTAGGCAACGCCATGGTGATCGCAATAGGCCATGAGCGCGGCAGCACCCTCGACACACAAACGCGCCTTCAGCGAACCCGGGGCATAGTACAAGCCGGAATGAATGACGCCGCTATTGCGACCGGTCTGGTGCTGAGCAATGGCGGCCTCTTTTTCCAGCACGACCAAGCGTGTTCCAGGGTAGCGCGCCAGGATTGCGCGGGCCGTTGCCAGCCCGACAATCCCGGCACCGACGACCACGACATCTACGCTACGGTGCTGCATAACGCCTTCCTTTTGGCGGTACCACTCACAAAAACTGCGCCTGCCACTCCTGATCCTGAGCGATGAGCGCCAGAATGACGAGCGTTTTGGTGAGGTGGACGAGATCATGCATATGGCTAAAGGGCGTCTTGTCAAAGTGCGTATAGGCGGCAGGATAGCCAATGATGCTGACATTGGGCGTCCATTGCATCGCAGAGATATCATCGCTACGGCCAACATAGTGCGGATCTTCCACGAGGCTGATGTTGCGCTTGCCGAGTTCAAGGGCGAGCTCACGCGTGAAGGCTAGGAGCTGGGGTGGTGTGACCGCCCCGCGCGCCATGCTTGTAACCCCGGTAAACGAAGCACCTTGGCCGAAGCTGGTCGCGATGCCCTGGGCCATCAACTGGGCTTGACTATGACCATCGACCACCACGACATAGTCGGGATGCTCGTCGAGCGGCGTACGATGGAGCAGACGATTGGCAGCGCGTGAGAAGCCTTGGTTGCCCCGGTCCACCGGCCCTTCTTCCTCGTCATTCAACAAAAGCAGCGCACTAGCGTCATAATGGGAAAGGATCTGGGCAGCCAGGATTAGCGCAGTCGAGCCACCTTCGTTATCGAGAAAGCCGATCACATGGTCGGAGGCACGGTCCCACGCGGCCGGCAAGTGATGGACGACGCGCGTCTGAAACGGCAGATCGGTACGCGTACACTCAAAGCGTACAGTGCCGTCTTCCAGGGTTACCATCTCACCCTCACACAAACGCTCTAACGGTCCAGGTTGTTGAGGCGTCGCAAGAGCCATGGCAGCGCGACGACCGGGGGAGGCATTGTGCGTGCAAAAAGGGGTGAGTGGGTAGCCACTACCGTCCCATGGGCCAGTGAGGTAGCTACAAATGTCCGCGTGGGCCGATAGCCATAGGGCGGGACGATTCGTCCCTACTTTGATCGCCATTGACCCTGAGTGGCGTAAACTCGGATCAAAGTGCATACGCTCGCGATTGCCGCTGCCCTGCGCCAGGATTTGCTTGACCACTGGACCTTGGACGCGGGTCACGGTGAGCGTGGGAGAATAGTTGTCGGACAACTGCTGAAAAACAGAAAAGAACGCGTCGCCCGTCACCTGGTGATCGAGCGTGGCTAGCAGATCGGGGTAGTTGTCTATGAGACGATCCATGGCGTGTGATAGCTCAAACATGTAGCGTACCTCCAGGGAATTCAACATAGGTAAGCAATGACTGTTACAGAACCGTGCGATAGACGAGGATGGATAGGTAGGTCAAGCAACGGCGAAGTGCTGGCTAAGGCGGGCAAGGACGGCAGCCACCGGCACCATCGTCACCTGCGTCTCGCTCACCTGCGGCCCTATAATAGTGCAACCCCAACTTGTAAGGCGCTCATACGACTGTATGGTCAAAGGATGGTTCCATAGTCCGGGATTCATTGAGGGTGCGATGAAAATTGGACAGCCAGCCCCCAAAGCATCGGCAACCATCGCCGTCGCAAGGTTATCGGCGATGCCATGCGCGAGCTTATTGAAAGTATTGAAGGTACAGGGGGCCACGAGCATGCTACCGAACGGAAAACGGTCTAGTGGTGGCTGACCATAGTCACGAATCCAGTGATTACCGGGTAGGGCAAATAGAGCTGCGGGATCGGTGACATTCACAACATTGGGGGTAGCGACCGTGTAGGTGGTCCAACCAGCTGCCAGCGCGCCACTCACCAGTTCACCGGCGAGACGACTACTGCCGGCGGCTGTGACGAATAGAAAGAGCGTATGACGATCGTTCATCGGAAGCCCTTGATTATATACATCCGGTCGCAAGAGTTTACACACCATAGTCCCTACTCCTCTAGCGGTAGTTGCTCGCCCAGTCACGCCCCTCAACCTGCCAATTGGTCTCGGCATAGCGCTTGATCGACAAATGCGTCATAGCAGCATCGGGACGGGCACCGTGCCAGTGCCATTCGCCGGCCGGAACCAGGATCACATCGCCGGGACCCACCTCGTGCTGCTCGACACCATTCGCGACGATACCTCGGCCTGCGGTGATCACCAATACTTGATCGACCATGTGGATGTGGGGGCGGGTACGACCGCCGGCCGCAAAGAAGACCGATAGCACCTCAATGTCGGGGCTTTGATGCTGGTCGATCATATGTTGTAGGTGGACGGAACCGCCGAAGTTGCCGCTAGCTGCGGTGTCCTCGGCAGCGGTCGGCGATTGCTTGATAATCTGCATGGCGTTTTTCCTTCCTGTCTGCTGGCTCCACTGCATACGAGTGGGTGTCGACGACCGACGCGCAGGTCGTCAATTCGATTTGTATCGTGTATGATCATCCCCGGTATAGGAGGCAGCTGATGATCAAGATTCGCAAGTTTGTGACGGTGATCGAACAGGCGCTGAGCGAGGCTGGCATCCCGGCCGACCAACCCCTTCGAAAAGTGGCCGTCGCGGCGATCTTTAATAATCCCTACGCCGGCAGTTACTCCGAAGATTTAAGCGAATTGATTGATTTTAATGCGGTGCTCGGTCAAACGCTGGTCGAGCAACTCGTAGCGGCGATGGGCCAGCCGATCAAAAGCCTTGGTAAAGGTGCGTTGATCGGCATGAATGGCGATGCGATTCACGGCAATGCCTGTCTCCTAGGCGAATTCGCCAATCCAATTCGCGACGCGATCGGTGGTGGGTTGGCCTGGATCCAGTCGACGACCAAGCGATCGAGCTTTGGCGGTATGATCGATATTCCGCTGGCACATAAAGACGCGCTGTATGTGCGTGGCCATTACGATACCATCACCGTGCATGTCCCGGACGGACCACTGCCAGACGAACTGGTAGTGATCATCGCCGCAGCAAACCGTGGCTACTTGAATCCGCGACTGGGCGGATTGCAAGAGGCCGATATCAAGGCGCGGGATGGGCTGCGTTAAGGTCAGCGCGTGTGCCAAGTCCGTAGCTTTCCCAGGTGTAGCGGGCTTGAAAGCCCAGCAGGTCGTTAGCGCGCGTCGTGTCGAAGAGGCCGCCGTAGACCGGCAGTGCCGCCGCGACTTCGGTAGTAGCGGGATAATAGCGAGCGATTAATTCTCGTGTCGGGATTGGCATACTGGTATCGGGCGCGGCAATAAAGCATGCGTTATGACCATCGGCATCGCAGCTGAGGGCTAGGCGAGCCGCCAGCCCACAGTCGCGCGTGTCGACATAGCTCCATAGATTGGCGGCTCCTGCGCCCGGATCGTGCCAGAAAGGGACCATATCGCGCGCGAAGGTTGCAGGCGTATGGGCCCAGACAATCCGCAGACTGACTACCGTGATCCCGCAACGGCGCGCATAGCTGATACACAACTGCTCGCCGAAGGACTTCGATAAAGCATATGGATCCTGTGGATCGCCCGGATGCTGCTCGTCGAACGGGAGATAGTCCGGGATGATGGGCGTGTAGTTGAACGGGTAGCCCAGCACCGACATACTGGAGGTCCAAACGAGCCGGGGGATGCCCTGGAGACGACAAGCCTCCAGGGCGTTGAAGAGTGTCATCATGTTCGTCTGGAAGACAACATGATCGGGATAGGTGCCCGGCCGCGGGATGGCGGCGGCATGCACCAGGGCATCGCAGCCGTGTAGTAGGGCGGTGAACTGGCCCAGGTCTTCCAGGTTGACCAACCGGAATTGTGCCGCGCCGTCCTGCGGCGATACGCGATCAGCATTGATTACCAGATGGTCGTTGGCTACCAACTCCCCGACAATTGCACGACCAATATGGCCACTGCCGCCGGTCACAACTACTCGCATACCTATCCCCTCCGCGACTTATTGTCCCCAGCGACGGCCCAAGATCTCCAGGAGCATACGCACAAACTTTGGCGCATCGGCGTCGAAGGCCACATGCATATTCGGCTCGCCCTTGCTACGATGATAGACGTCGCAGACGGTACGACCGTCGGTGAGTTCACCCTTGGTCTCGACATCCACGTTAATGAACTTCGTGGTAATGATGGTGGGATCAAGAATGGCGCATATGCACAGGGCATCGTGGACGGGGGCTGCTCCCAGGCGGCTCATGGGCTGGGTCATATCATAGCCAGCGATGCGTGTGGATATAAACATCGCGGCGATATCCCCCGCAGGTGTGCCGAGTGCCCGTAGTTGATCGACGTCCTCGGTTGAAACTAGTGCACGGTGAGTAGCATCTAGGGGGACGAGCCGGATAGGACGGCCACAGTTCAGCACGAGCTTGGCTGCCTCGGGATCGACCCAGATGTTGAACTCGGCTGAAGGCGACATATTCCCAACTTCGTGGCCGCCACCCATAATTACCAGCTCCGGGATCTTGGGCAGGATACGCGGTTCCATTTGGATGGCCATCGCAATGTTGGTTAGCGGACCGACGGGCACCAAGGTGATATCACCGGCCGATTGCATGTAGGTCTCGATCAACCAATCGACCGCGTGCCGCTGTTGCTTGGCAGTTTGGGCGGGCGGGAGATCGAAATATTCGCCATGGATCAGGCTTGGGCTCTCACGTTCAAAATTGGGACGAACCATGGGCACAGCCATGCCTTCGTAGACCGGGATGCTGTCTTTGACACCAATGTGGTCGAAAACTCGCAGGGTATTTTCAGTACAGACGGGGACGTGTACGTTCCCGTTGACTGTGGTCGCTCCAATCAGTTCAATATCGGGCGATAGGGCAGCGACCATCAGCGCAATCGCATCATCCGTGCCGGTATCGACGTCCAGAATGATTCGGTGGGGCATAACAACTTCCTTCCGTAATAATAGGGCACTCCCCTAGGGTAGACAAGCCGGTAGATCCGGAGCACTGATCCAGCGGCGCAACGTTTGACCCCCGTCGATCAGCAGGCTCGTGCCAGTGATCTGACTGGCCTGGGCGGATGCTAAAAAAGCGACGGCGGCAGCGACATCGGCGGGCTGGCCAACCCGACCTAGTGGGATGCGCTCGGCAAACTTGCGAAAAAAGTGCTGTTGCTCAGCACCGTCTTTTTGGCCTAAACTCAGCGGCGTCTCGATAATACCGGGACAAATCGCGTTAACCCGGATATTCCAGCGTGCCACCTGGAGTGCCAACGAGCGTGTCAGGGCCTCAACACCGGCTTTACTTGCCATGTAGGGCGCACTGCCGGGCAATGTATCATGGCGACCCGTGGAGGAGCCCATATTCACGATCGCGCCGCCACCGGCGCGCTTAAGCGCCGGCACGCCATGCTTGCAGCAGAAGAAGACGCCGCGCAGGTTAATCGCCAGCACAGCATCCCACTCTTCAGCCGGCAGCTCGGCCACGGTACGGTCGAGGCCGCCGATACCCGCATTATTGAAAAAAACGTCGAGGTGGCCGAACTCGGCTTCGGCGCGCCCGATGGCGGCGGCAACCTCGGCTTCGTCGGCAACGTTGACGGGTAATGCCAAGGTAGGATAGCCCTGGCGTGACAGGTCCGCAGCGACCTGGGCTACCTGCGCACGGTCCCAGTCGAGGAGGGCGAGCTGGGCACCTTCGCGGGCGAAGCGCGCAGCAGCCGCCCGCCCGAGGCTACCGGCAGCTCCCGTAATCACAACCGTTTGCTCGCGAAAGCGCCGCATAGCTAGTGCCCTCCAGCAGTAACCCAGGGGACCTGAACCGTGCGCGTCCCGCCGGGCGTATTACGACTGCCGGCAACGCGCACGACGCCGTCAACGACGACCACCAAGACAGAGGGGGTATCACCAATCGTCAGTGCCGACAGGGCATCTGGAGCTTCCGAGCCTTTAGGCGCGTCAACCAACAATAGATCGGCAGCATTGCCCACTTCGATGCGACCCTCGGAGAGACCGTAGAGCTGGGCGGTAGTGCCGGAGGCCATCGCGACCGTCAACTCAGGAGCAACACCGCCCAGGGATGCGACCCAGGCCATGGTGCGCAGGACACCGAGCGGGATTACACCCGTGCCGGAAGGTGTATCCGTACCGATGATTAGGCGATGCAAGGCATTCTCGCGGGCCAGCAATTGGGTAACGGCAGCGGCACGGGCCGTATTGCCGGCCTGTACCAGCTCGATCATCATCTGCGACTCGGCAACGATGCGCTCGATATCTTTGAAAGGTGCGGCGGTGGGACCACCGTTCGCGTGTGAGGCAACATCAGGACCGATCGCCAGGGCTTCTCGCGCACCGATCACGCTGCTACCCGGAACTGAGGCACCGCCCATATGCATTAAGACGATCATACCGCAGGCGTGTGCCCATTCCACCATCGGGCGGGCATCGTCCGG
>JBBRHB010000088.1:0-11755 GCA_038223355.1 Chloroflexales bacterium | reverse complement strand
ACCAGAACAGCAGCATATTCGGCGGCCAGCTGGCGCATGACTTCGCCGTAGCGATCCATTTGATGACGCATGCCGCGCGACGTGTCGGGTTCGATCATGTATGGCTCCATCAAGATCAGGCGTGCTTTGGTGGCGGCACGGGTCTGATCAAGTAGAGTGCGAAGTGTGACGGTGTATTCTGGCAGTGGCACGGCACCCAGGCCATCGCTGTCATAGAGCCGCCAGACATCATTGATGCCGATCATCACTGACAGCCAATCAGGTTGCTCCGCGATGACGTCTTGCTGCCAACGCGTTGCGAGGTGGCGCGTCGTGTCGCCGCCGATGCCTTGGTTAACAAAGCGTAGCTGCCGATCTGGATAGCGCGCAAGTAAGAGGCTGCGCACAAGGCTGACATAGCCATCACCGAAGGGTGACGCTGCTCCGCGTCGATCACAGTCGGTAATACTGTCTCCAATGAAGACGATCTTCTGGCCGGATTCGAATAGCATGGAAGCTCCTTGGTTGTCATAAGGCATGCGTGGCTAGGCCGGTACGTTGCGTTGCAGTTCATCAAGCCACACTATGGCCTCGCTATCGCTGGGTGCGCGCCAGTCGCCGCGCGGCGACAGCGAGCCACCCGAGCCGACCTTCGGTCCATTGGGCACGGCGGAGCGTTTAAATTGGCTCGTTTTGAAGAAGCGGTATAGAAACACTGCCAGCCAGTGCTTGATGGCCACGAGATCATATTCATGGCGCTGATCTGGGGTGAGGCCTGCGGGCCAGGAACCGGTGGTCTTGTCCCGCCAGGCATGGTAGCTGAGGAAGGCGACCTTGCTGGGGCGAAAGCCGTAGCGCGTGATGTAGTAGGTGTTGAAATCTTGTAGCTCGTAGGGACCGATCGTGGCCTCGGTGCTTTGGCCAGGCTTGTCAGCGTCAGAACTATCCGGCGGCACGAGTTCGGGCGAGATCTCGGTATCGAGAATTGCCTGGAGTGTCGCGCTGGTATTTTCCTCGAATTGGCGGGTGGCGATGACCCAGCGGATCAGGTGTTGAATCAACGTTTTAGGCACCGAGGCATTCACATTGTAGTGCGACATGTGATCGCCGACGCCATAGGTCGCCCAGCCGAGCGCCAGTTCGCTTAAGTCACCGGTGCCGAGCACCAGACCATTATGCAGATTCGCCAGCCGAAAAAGGTGCGAGGTGCGTTCGCCCGCCTGAACATTCTCGAAGGTAATGTCGTAGGTTGGCTCGCCGTGGCTAAACGGATGGTCGATGTCGCGTAGCATCTGCATGCACGAGGGGCGGATGTCGATCTCGGTCGCGGTAATGCCGAGCGCCTGCATTAGCGCATGAGCATTGGCCCGCGTGTGGCCACTGGTCGCGAAACCGGGCATGGTATAGGCCATGATGTTGGTGCGCGGTAGTCCGAGGCGGTCCATTGTGTTGGCGGCAACGATCAAGGCGTGGGTCGAATCGAGGCCGCCAGAAACACCGATAACGATACGTTCGATGCCAGTACTGGCCAAGCGCTTCAGTAGACCGTGGACTTGAATATTGTAGGCTTCATAGCAGCGTTCGTCGCGCACCCTGGGATCGTTGGGCACATATGGGAAGCGCTCGACTTGGCGCACGAGTGGGACGTCATCAGCCGGCACTTCAAAGGCAAAGGGAATATGGCGCAGGGCACGGAGCTTTTCGCGGTAGTCACCGGCCGTATCAGCGAAGCTCGTCATCCGCATGCGGTCTTGCACGAGGCGCTCTAGATCAATATCGGCGACGACGATCTGTTCGTCACGTGGGAAGCGCTCGGCTTCCGCCAGCAGTTCGTTATTCTCGTAGATCAGGGCATGACCGTCCCAGGCCAAGTCGGTGGTTGACTCGCCGGGACCGGCTGCCGAATACAAATAGGCGGCTATGCAGCGACCAGACTGGGTAGCGCAGAGATTACGACGGTAGTCAGCCTTGCCGATCGTGATATTGCTGGCCGACAAGTTTGCTAGAATCGTTGCACCGGCCAAGGCGGCAAAGCTGCTGGGTGGCAACGGAGTCCAGACGTCTTCGCAGATTTCGGCGTGGAGCGCAAAATTGGCGACGGTAGTGGCCTCGAAAATCAAGTCATTGCCGAAGGGCACTAGGTGGCCCAAAAAGCGTTGCTGCTGATGAGTTGCGGCACGACCGGAGGTAAACTGGCGCTTTTCGTAGAATTCGCGGTAGTTTGGCAGATAGGTTTTAGGGATGATGCCAAGTACCTGTCCGCGGTAGATGACCACCGCGCAGTTAAATAACTTGTTCTCGAAGCGCAGGGGAGCACCAACGATCAAAACCGGCGCAAGCTCGGTACTGGCGGCTATAAGGGTGGCAAGCGCGTCTTCGGTGGCAGTGAGTAAAGCTTCTTGATGAAAGAGGTCGTCATTCGAATAGGCGGAGATGCCAAGTTCAGGAAAAAGGGCGACAGCAGCGTACATTGAGGACGCGCGGCGGGCGAGGCCGAGCATATGTGTCAGATTAAAGGCGGGGTCTGCTACGCGCACGAAGGGAATGCAGACGGCGGCCCGCACGAAGCCATGGGCATACAAGGAATGAAAGCGGTTGTCCATGGTCACTAACTATACCGCTATTTCGCTACCCCACCTGCATGTGTGCTAGCGAAATAGCGGCACGCCACTTCAGCGCTGATAGGTGCGCGGCCGGAGATCAAGCACGTTATCCCAGGGAGCAGGGAAGCCCATCTCCTCCCAGGAGGTACATAGCAGGGCCAGGAGACCCTGGCCTTCATGTGAGGCATTGCAACGCTTGATAACCGCTTGCACTTCTGGAGCCGCTGCCCGCTTGGCAACCGCATCAAAAGCCTGCTCGGGAGTCATACCTGTATTTAAGAGGGTGGCATAGTCGTCGGGATGATAGTCATCAGCCGGGCTGGGCAACGCCAGCACCTCATCAGCTGATAGAAGTGGCTCTGGTTCCTTGCTTGGTCGAACGATGGTTTGCATTGTGATCCTCAATGTGTATTGTAGAACGCCGTCCCGCTGAACATCAAGACCTCATTGTTTGATCTCGGGGCCAGTACTCGACTCACCCCGACCTCGCATGTTAACAGGGTAGCCCTGTCCGTCCGAAATGGGAATACCTGTAGGTTGCGTTCGAATTACAAATAGCCAATCTGTGATACCTTAATGTACGAGCTTTTGGCCCGCAGGTCGTGAGCAAGGAGGCAGCTAACGTGAGCGCACAAAATGAGTACCGGTATAATCGCCTGACGTGGCCTGAGATGAACGAGGCGATCGCACGGCAAAAGGTGATTATCTTACCCACCGGGTCGACCGAACAGCATGGTCGCCACCTGCCGCTTGATGTCGACCTTTTTTTGGCCGAAGAGGTGTGCCTGGAAGCGGCACGTCGTGCGGCCGGTCGTGTGCTTGTCCTGCCGGCGATTGCCTATGGCTTGAATTTACATCACATCGACTTTCCGGGCACGATTCATATCGAGCCGGAGGTCTTTATCGCGTTTTGTCTGAATATCACTAAAAGCGTGGCCTACCATGGCTTTAAGAAGATCCTGATCGTCAATGGTCATGGCAGCAACACGCCACTGATCGACTTGATTGCGCGCAAAACTGTCCTAGCAACGCATTCCTTATGCGCCGCCGTTAACTATTATAGCTTGGCCGAGACGGCATTTGAGACAGTACGGCAGAGTGAGATTGTTGCGCACGCTGACGAGTTTGAAACGTCGTTGTACCTGTATCTGGCCGGTGAGCGCGTTCAGATGGGGCAGGCGCAGGCGGACAACGATGTTATGGGCCAGCACCTTAGCTCTGACAGTACGAGCAACTACCCGGTACGGTTCAACGACATTTGGGGGCGGTGGACGCAATCCGGGGTGCATGGCGATCCGACGTTGGCTACGGCGGACAAGGGCAAACTGATCTTCGAGGCCGCCGTGAGCGGCCTGATCGAGGTCATCGATGAGTGGCGGGCGTGGCCAATCAACGAGCATTCGGACCAGCACACGGGTCCGGTTCAATCTGATATCAGGTGGTAAACGAGGAGGGGATTGGCAGCATGCGCATACGTGAGATCCGGGCAGCTGGCCTACGCGGCGCGACGCCGGAGGGCGGCTGGAGCAATGAACTGCGTCCCGATGATTGTGTTCATACATTGATCGCCGTGCATACGGATGAGGGATTGACCGGAGTGGGCAGCGTCTTTACCAGCGAGGAGCTTGTTCAAGCGTCGCTGCGGGTACTGGAGCCATTATATGCCAACGAGAACGCCCTGGAGCCGGAACGAGTCAGTGAGAAGCTGCACCAACACACCTTTTGGCAAGGGCGGGGGGGAGCAATCACGCATACCATTAGCGGCATTGATATCGCACTATGGGATCTGCTAGGCCAGGCCAGCGGGCAACCGGTGGGCCGGCTGCTAGGTGGGCGCTACCGGGAGAGGGTGCGACCGTACGCCTCGGTCCTGATGCAAGCGCCCGAGTTGCTCAGCGAGGTCTTAGCACAGTTAAAGCAAGAGGGCTTTCGCGCCTTCAAGATCGGCTGGGGCCCGTTTGGCAGGGTGAGCGATGCCGTGGACGAGGCGATTGTCGCGGCGGCACGCGCAGCCATTGGCTCTGACGATGCGTTGATGGTCGATGCGGGCGGCAGTGATGCCTTCTGGAGCCAGGGCTATAAGTGGGCTCTACGTACGGCCCATATGCTGTCAAGCTATAACGTCGCATGGTTTGAAGAAGCACTCAAGCCTGACGCGGTGCAGGAGTACGTGGCTTTGCGACAGGCAGCACCACTGCCAATCGCCGGTGGGGAGGTACTAACGCGCCGCCAAGCCTTCCTCCCCTGGTTTGCAGCAGGAGCGTTCGATATCGTCCAGCCAGATGTTACTAAAGTGGGTGGGATCAGCGAAGAGCGCCGTATAGGGTGGATGGCAGAGGAGCATGGCATCCGCTTCATTCCGCACGGCTGGAACACGGCGGTCGGGCTGGCGGCCGACCTGCAGCTTGCATCGGCGTTCGCGGACACTGACTTGGTTGAGTACCGGCCGGGCTCGCCCTACATCGACGAGATTATCGCGGGTCGTTGGCAGCTAGATGGGGATGGCATGCTGGCAATTCCGGCGGCTCCCGGGCTGGGCATTCAGCTTGAGCGGGAAGGATTAGCGCGGTATACATTCGGTAAACCTTTGCTGGACAACTGACGTTAAAGACAGAGGCTCTTGAAGCCCTTTCACGGGGGCGTGCCACACTATCTGCTAGAGTGAGATGCTCACCATGTGGTAGCCGATTGCACCGTCGGGGTATGGATCGGTGGAGCGCGCGGGTTGCAGTTGGCCAGTTCCATCGGTGGCTCGGACGCGGAAGGTATGGTGGCCGGAACGCCGTGGCCAGTCAAAGCGCCAGAGGTACCAAGTCAGCGGGCCGGGTGGCGGCTGTAGCAATGTGGCTTGCGCCCATGCGCCACCATTGACCTGAAGCTCGACTTTGCGGATGCCCCGGGCCCCAGCCCAGGCGATGCCGCCAATCGGCAGGTGGTCGGTCGGGGCGGTACCCGGCATAATAGGGTCGATGATCGCCAAAATCTGTGGATAGGCGTCCTTATTCCAGCCCCGATCCACCCAGTAGCCTTTCCCGGGATGATTCAGGGCCTCCATGCGGGTGATCCATTTCGGCTGTTTCATCCCGTAGTGGTTTGGAATATAGATGCGCAGTGGGTAACCGTGTTCTAGTGGGAGGGTGGTGCCATTCATGCCGTAAACGAGGAGCGTGCGGGCATCAAGCATATCCGGTAGGGTCACGCTCTCGTAAAAGCCGTCGGCTGCCTGCAGGGCCAGCGCTTGGGCTTCGGGTCGCAAGCCAAGATCATGCAGTACGGTGCGTAGCTGCACACCGGTCCAATTGCTGGTGCTGATGAGGTCGCCGCCAACCGGGTTCGAGATACAGCCGATGGTGATAGGCTGGGTGGTCGGGGGGTAGTGCATGAGATCGGCCAGTGTGAGTGAGCGGTCGCGGGTGAACAGTCCGGTCACTGCCAGTTGCCACGTTGGGCCTACGTTCGGCGGGCGCGTATTGATATCAATGCGGTAAAAGCGGTCGTTGGGTGTGATTGCCGGGCGTGTGCCCGGGGCTGGGTCGATGCTCGCCTGTAACGTTGCGATGGCGGTGGCCTGGGCTGTTGATGCAGGCTCGGTGGTGGGCAGCATGACGGTCGTAGGTGGTGTCGCCTCGATTGGACCGGTGGGCGAGGGCTGCGGGAGCGGTTGACCGGCATCGGCCGGCGTCTGCGAGGTGGACGATCGGCTCCCAACTGCCCAAGCTCCGGTAGCAAGGCCGAGTGAGCCGACAACGAATTTGATCAGCAGGGCACGACGCGAGGAACGATTGGCATCAGTCAGAGGGGCAGCGGCCGCCAGGCCGACCCGGCCCAACATAGTACCCAGGATTGTGCCCCAGCTGATGACGAGTATGGCCAACCATATGATGGCGAGCGGCTGATGGGCGATAACCGGGGCGAGATCGAACTCGATGGCGATAACAAGGAGAAAGAGGCCGGCACCGGCGTCGGCACCCACTTTCCAGGCGCGCGCCGAACCCCGGCCGAGCATGACAGCGATGCTGGCACCTAAGAATAGGCCAATGCCAAGCATTAGGGCAATGGCAAGGAGCTGCTCAATGAGCTTGGCCATACTGCTCGTCTCGCCCAGGTGTAGGGTACCAACGGTCCGGACGATGGCGTCAATGCTGAGCCGGATGATGTCGCCGGGCAACACGCGAGCCAGCCAGTCGAAGAGATCGAATGGGACGAAAGGCAAGGCTGCAAGGCGGTCGCCAAGATACAAGAGAGCCGTTAGTGCGATGGCGCTTAGTCCGCCAAGGAGCGCACCCAGGAGTGCAGAAGGTCGGCGGATCACCGGGCTCGCCGTGCTACTAGGCTCGCGGTTATGCAGGGTTGCCCAGCAGTATCGCGGCCGCTTTCGCGATACGTCAGGATGTCCCACCCGGAGAACGCTGCACGCAGCTCACCGGGATATAGGAGATAGCGCGGGTCGGCCTCCGGCCGGTTGACGAGCCGGGCACGTGTAAAGGTTTCAAAGATTAAGAGGCCGCCGGGGCGTAAAGCCTGCATATACACCGGCCAGAGGCTCCGGTCGAGGTAGTAGAAATTCAGGATTACGTCGAAGGAGTCGGGTGGCAGGGAGAGCATAGCCAGATCGGCTACGACGGCCATCAAGGTAGGCCAGTGGCACTTCGCAGCCTGGACGGCGACCGTCGAGATATCGATGCCGACGACGCACAAGTTATGTGCCAGCAGGCAGGCCGCATTGCCACCGCGTCCCATGGCAATATCCACTGCGCGGCCATGATCAGGCAGCAGCGACTGATGTTCTAGCAGGAGCGAGTGTGGCTGTGGTACAGTCGCTCCTGCCAATGTACCGTAGCGCGCGTTCCAGCGCCTTGCGTCTTCAAGGGGCATCGGCTACCTTGCCTGTTCGCAGTGGGCGGCAGGAGAAGATCCGCTGCCATCCACTGTAGTGATGGCTTACTTACACCGTACTGCGAGACGGTCCAGTTGTCGATGGGCCGGCTTCACTGCCTTCTATCCCGCCGATACCGGCGCTAGGAGGTGTGGTTGTGGGAGTCGCTTCTGCGGGTACCGCAGCCTGGGACCGGTTGAGTGATACTACCGCGCCAAGCTGTGCTGCCGCGATCTGCGTGTTAAGGGCTGGAAGATCGGTCGCTATGAGCTGCTCAAACCGCTCAAGCTGCGTATCAATCTTAGCTGACAGGTGCTTGAAGACAGCATGGGAGGAGTCTGTCGGCCGGTAATTGCCGAGGGCGACGACGGGCGCAAGCGCTTCAATCTGCTCCAGGAGTCGCGCACCCGCATTAAGATTATCGGCCCAGCCCGGACGTAAATCAGGAATTTGAAGCGTTTTTTCGATCTCTAGCACCTTATCGTACAGCGCAGTAGCAGTTTCGGCAATGCCAGTGCTGTTGGCATGGCCCGCGATGCGTTTACGCCAGCCATCAAGCTGGGCACGCAACTCACGCATGCGGTTGATGCCGGTCGTTAGGTCGTTCGTTTTCGTGTGGATCTGCATCAACAAGTCGAACTGGGCTTGTAGATCGGCCTGACTGGCTGGGGCCGCAGGATCATCAGCAATATCGAAGGTCTCGGTGAGGTGCTTTTCGCCGACCGTCAGAGTTACCTGGTAGCTGCCCGGCACGGCCAGCGGACCTTCGATCGTTAGTTCGGCGGGTGGATCAGTGCCCTCGACCTTGATGGCGGGTGGGTATTTGAGATCCCAGAGGAAGCGATTCCAGCCAGCCTGGGCCGGGATTTTGAGCTCCTTGTCTGCTGGGCTTTCCTTGTCAGGCTGCTTATCACTGTTCGGCTGTTCGACGCTCGTAAATGTGCGGATTTCGCGCCCGTCTGCGGTCTCGAAGCGCAGGCTGATAACAGCAGCGGGCTGCTGCTTGAGATAGTAAGTGATCAAGGCACCGCGAGGTGGATTCTCGCCGGCATCCAGAAACGTGTACTCGAGCGCGTTTTCGGCGGTTTTGCGGGTAATGAAGGCACCACCCATGCTGCCAATGTAGTTTTTGCCGAGTGAAGTGGCTAGCCCTGCTAGCTTCGGAGCAACGTGGACGGCGGGAGCGGGCTTAAGGAGATGTAGATCGTGGGCCAGAGCGGTCTCGGCCTGTTGGCGAAGGGGCGATAGATCATCAAGGAGCCAGATCGAACGCCCATGGGTTGCGGCGATCAAATCGTGATCCTTGATGAGGAGATCATAGATCGGCGCGACGGGCAGGTTGAGTTGAAAGCGCTGCCAGGCTCCACCATCGTCAAATGAAATGTAGAGGCCGGTTTCGGTGCCGGCGAATAAGAGGCCGCGGCGATCCGGATCGGCACGAATGACGCGTGTGAAATCATGCGCGGCGATGCCACTATCGATGCGCTGCCAGTGCTGGCCGGTGTCGGTGGTTTTGAATAAGTAAGGCTGATAATCGTCTAGCTTGTAGCGCGTCGCCGCGAGGTAGGCGGTCGATGAGTCGTAGCGCGAAAGCTCGATACAGCTGATCAGCGAATCGGCCGGGAGATCGGGCGGTGTAATGTCGCTCCAGTCTGCGCCGCCATTGCGTGAAAGATGCAGTAAGCCATCATCGGAACCGGCCCACAGCATGCCTGGTGTGTGCGGCGACTCAACGAAGGCAAAGACCGTAGCGTAGACCTCGGCACCCACCGCGTCACGGTTGATGGGACCGCCCGTTGGCTGTAACTTTGCCGGGTCGGCACGGGTCAAGTCGGGGCTGATCGGTTCCCAGCTCTGGCCCTCGTTGGTCGATTTGAAGACCATGTTGCCGCCGATGTAGAGCACATTGGGATCATGTGGCGAGATGACAATCGGGTAGGTCCATGCGAAGCGATATTTGTGCTCAATCGCTCCGTAGCCCGACATGCTTTCGGGCCAGGTGGTGATCAGGCGCACCTGTTTTGTATGATGGTCATAGCGCTGGAGGGCATTGCCGCCACCCGGAGAACTGCCGATCGCGCCGACGTAGACGATATCGGGATCGTCGGGCCGCACGGCAATGTAGCCGCTCTCGCCTGTCCCAGCAATGAAGCAATCTGCCCAGGTAATACCGGGATGAGCAGTGCGACTGGGTACGGCGATGCTGCTGTTGTCTTGCTGCGTGCCATAGACGGTGTAGGGTGAGCGGGTGTCGGTGGCGATGTGGTAGAACTGGGCGGTCGGCTGATTATAGATACTTGACCAGGTCGCACCCCCGGTCAACGAGACACAGGCGCCGCCGTCGTTGCCTTGGATCATGCGTTGGGGATTGGCAGGATCGATCCATAGGTCGTGGTTATCGCCGTGGGGTGTTGCCATCTCCGTGAAGGTTTTGCCGCCATCAGTCGACTTCCACAAGCTCAGGTTGTTGACATAAACGGTCTCGGGATCGTGCGGGTCGGCGGTGAGATGCATATAGTACCAGGCACGGGAGATGAGATTTTGGTCGGCGCAGATGCGCTCCCAGCTCTCGCCGCCGTCATCCGAGCGGTAGAGGCCGCCGTCCGTGGCGTGCTCAATGAGCGCCCAGACGCGGCCAGCTTGCGCGGGCGATGCCGCGACGCCGATCTTGCCCTTGATGCCGACCGGCATCCCCGTCTTGGTCGAAAGGTCGCTCCACGTTTCACCTGCATCGGTGGAGCGCCAAAGACCACTACCGGCACCGCCGCTAGAGATGTCCCAAAAATTACGATGAGCTTCCCAGATGGCGGCATACAGCCGGCGGGGATTCGTGGTATCGAGGCTAAGATCAACGGCGCCGGCTTGTGGGCTGCGCGCGAGCACCTGTCGCCAAGTCGCCCCGCCATCTTCCGACTTGAAGACGCCGCGCTGCTCGTTTGGACCGAAGGCATGGCCGAGCGCCGCAACATAGACGATATCGGGCGAGTGGGGATGAATGCGAATCTTCCCGATAAAGCGTGTATCGGCGAGGCCGATATGCTGCCAGGTGGTGCCCGCATCGGTTGATTTATAGACACCATCGCCATGTGAGACATCAAGGCGGATCGTCGTTTCGCCCGTGCCAGCATAGATGACATTCGAGTCGGAGGGGGCAACCGCTAACGCACCGACTGCGGCGGTGTTAAAGAATCCGTCCGATACGTTTTGCCAGTACGTTCCCGCATCGGTAGTCTTCCAGACGCCCCCGGCACAGCCGCCGAAGTAGAAGGTAGTAGCATGCTGATAGTCGCCGGCCACGGCAACTACTCGTCCACCCCGGAATGGGCCGATGCATCGCCATGCGCGTAACCCGTCGAATTGGTTCGCTTCTGCCACGTTGCTGCTCCTCGAATCATCATTCATGGAATGATAGCCAACTCATCTACAGGCCCTATCATAGCAAGAGTGTCAAAAGGAGGAGTGCGGTGGCAAGGACGGGGCAGTCAACGTGGTTTACAGGAGCGCAGAGTGGATTGACACGAGGAAAAGGCAGCAGCACGGGCAAACAAAAAGGGCTTACCTCAAAAGGTAAGCCCTTCAAATCGTCGGGTGAAACCCGGTAGATTAGTACCGCGAGTTACTACGGGCCGGTTTGTTGCTCTGGAAACAATCCGAGCAGTAGACCGGCTTGTCGCCGCGTGGTACAAACGGTACTTCGGCAGGCTTGCCGCATGCTGAGCATGTTACCGTGTGCATCTCGCGCTGGCCACGGTCTGAGCTGTAGCCACCACCGTAGCCACCGCCACCACCGCTGCTATAGCTGCTGCCGCCATCGCGGCTCTGTTTGCGCACCTGACGGCAATTGGTACAACGCGTCGGCTCGTTATCGAAGCCCTTCTGCGCGTAGAATTCCTGTTCGCCGGAGGTAAATGTGAACGCCGTGCCGCAGTCGCGGCAGGTCAAGGTCTTGTCGGCAAAGCTCATCGCTCGCTTCTCCATCCATAAGGTTGTTGGTATTGGTCCAGAAGGGTGGAAGCAACGAGCACGAGAGAAGGATCACGTAAAGGATCTATCCGAGGCAACTTGCGGAACCAAACCTGTTGAACACGTGCATAGTATACCACGCTCTGGAGCAAATAAATCAACGTGTTTTCCAATCGCAAACATCGCACATATACTATAGTCATCTCTCCCCACAGAAGGGCCTTGGAAGCGAAGGATGTACGATGGACAACATGAAGTACGTGTTGCCATAAGAGCGCATGCCCACCGCCTGGTACAACATCCAGGCCGACCTGCCGGAACCGCTGCCACCCGT
>JBBRHB010000087.1:0-11909 GCA_038223355.1 Chloroflexales bacterium | reverse complement strand
CTGCCGCCGACAAACAGGGCTAGGTTGCGCCCATAGCGGGTGGTGAGGGAGCCACTTGTCAGCGCAAAGGAGCCCGTGATCACGGCGAGTGCACCCGGAAAGACCCACCAATAGCGAAAATCCGGCGCGCGCACGGCTGCGCCGAACTTGATCTGTCCGATCAAAAAGGCTTGTTGTGCCGCCAGGAGTACCATAAAGGCCGCTAGCCACAGCCATGTATTGGCACCTAATTTACCTGCATCTGCCGAACGAGCCCGTGCCACTGCCGCCAGCAGCCGCGACAGTGTAAATGGCACAACCATGATCAGATAAGCCGCCACAAAGATCGAGTTGCCCATGGTCGAGGCAATACGTTGGGCGGTATCGCCTTTCCAGGGTAGCGGATCGACCCCCGCGTGTTGAAGCAAGCCATACATTGCAACGCCGAGACCAGTCAGAATAACCGTGGTTACGATCCGATCAAGCTGCTCACGGCTCCGCAGGTTGCCCACGATTAAAGCAAACAATGCAATATAAGATAGGTTCGTATAGGTGCCTTGGAGCCGGTTATAGCCTCCCCACCACGAAATACTCGGGTCGATTGAAAACAGGGTCGCGAATACGAACACCGCCGCATACAAGACCACCGGAATTGCCAGCGGCTTGCGCCACCATTGGCCGAGCTGTAATCGCTCACCGCCAACGATGATCCGCTCCAGCGTTTTAATTGCCCACGCGGCCAGCATAACCAGCACAATCGCACGCAACGCCGTCGCTTTGTCCGGCTCGAAGTGCCGAGCCGTCAGCAGATTAAAGAAATAGGGGATAAAAATTAGCACCAGCAGCCAACCAGCCTCAATGATCCGGTCGGCCACCGCGCTGATCCGCGTTTGTCGTCCCAAAATGATAGCTCCGCTCCTCAATCCATCATGCTGACAAGTGGGGGTTGCGTCGCTAGAGAGACTCGTTCGCGTTTAAACTGTTCGGCCCGTCCCAACATCGTCCGCGCTGTTTCACGACTCGCCCCGGTAATCGGCAGCCCATCCAGCATTGCCGCGACCTCGTCGATCCGCGCATCCGTTTCGAGCGGTGTAATGGTCGAGCGCGTTCGTCCGCCCGCGACCTCTTTGGCAATCGTATAGTGTACATCACCAAATGCCGCTACCTGTGGTAGGTGCGTAATGCAAATCACTTGGTGCCGGTCGCTCATCGCCCAGAGCTTTTCGCCTACGACCGAGCCCGCCCGGCCACCCACGCCGACATCAACTTCGTCAAATACCAGCGTCGGCACGATGTCCACACTCGATAAGATCGATTTCATCGCCAGCAGCAGTCGCGCGGACTCTCCTCCCGAGGCAATACGTGCCAGCGGCTTCAGCGGTTCACCCGGATTGGGCGATAGCATAAACTCAACCCGGTCAATCCCGTTGCGATCAAAGGCTACTGGCTGCTCTTGGCGCGGCAGGCGTACACCATCCGGCGCGAGGATCTGCTCAACAGCGACCAGAAAGTGGACATGCGGCATCGCCAGATCGGCCATAGATTGCTCAATGCGCCGCGCCAATTCTGTTGCCGCCACCGCACGTTTACCAGAAAGCTCAACAGCCATGCGGCTTAACTCTGCTAGCAAGCGTGTTTCTTCGGCAACCAAATCCGCAATATGTTCGGCCGAGTGCAGCAGAAGTTCGAGCGCCTCTTGGGACGTCGTCACGCTGGCGATCAATTCCTCGGCATTCCCGCCATACTTGCGCTGCAGGTTGCGCAGCAGCAAAAACCGTTCTTCGATCTCTTCGGCGCGATTTGGATCCCACTCCAAGCTATCGCGATAATCGCGTACCACACTGCAGAGGTCTTCCATACGGAACTGCAACTCACGCGCCTGCTCGACGGCTTCTTCGAGCGTCGGATCGAAACGTAGCAGCTCATCTAGACTGCTCACGAGCTTGACCATGCCATCGCTCAGGGCCAAGCTGCCTTTGCGGCTTTCATCACTCTGGCTCAACAGAGCATAAGCCCCGTTCGCCAATGCTGTAATCTTTGATGCATTCTGGAGAAGCAGACGCTCACGTGCGAGTTCTTCTTCCTCACCGGCATGCAACTTGGCGGCGGTAATCTCTTCGATCTGATACTGCAACTCCTCGATACGCTCTTGGCGTCGTGTTTCAGAGCGTCGCAGTTCCGCCAGTTGATTCCGCACCCCACGTAACCGGTCAACGCAGTCGCCAACCTCTGTCCGCAGCACCAGATGATTACCATAGCGGTCAAGAATATCGAGATGGGTACGCCAGTTAAAGAGCGATACACCTTCGTGCTGGCCATGAATATCAACTAGCCGTCCGCCAACATCACGTAGGATGGCAGCGTTCACTGCACGACCATTAATCCGCGCCACGCTGCGCCCGCTCTGTGCATTAATCTCACGGGTGACGATCACCTGATCATCATCCTCATCCATCAACCCATACTCAGCCAGCACCGGTACCACATCGGCACAATCCTCAAGCGTAAAGACGCCCTCGATTCGTGCGCTGGCACAGCCCGCGCGTACAAACGTGGTGTCGACCTTATCGCCGCGCAGCGTGCCGAGTGCGTCAATAATGATCGACTTGCCAGCGCCGGTTTCACCGGTCAAAACATTAAAGGCAGGGGCAAGTTGCAGATTCAAGCGATCAATGATCGCAAAATCACGAATATTTAGCTCAAGTAGCATTGACGCTCCGCGTCGTTCCAGTGCATAGCTATGCCAGAAAATATGGTCTACTTCCCGCAGAATTGTACCATAGAGCACTGGCGCTGCTTACTGGCCCAAGCCAAACATGGGGAAGTAAACGATATATGAACCACACGTTGGCGTAAACCGCTGGACCACAGGTGACGCCTGCATAGCCTGACCCTGCGTATTAATGGGAACGACCTGAAAATAACAGTCACTGTCTGGCAGATTGGTTAGAGGCGTGACATTCTCAAAGCCAGTTTTGGCTGGCGTATCGATCAAGGTCGTCGGATCGGCTGTAGCGCCGGCATACACCTGGTACGAGGCAACGTCGGTTGCGCCGTTCCAACTGTAATACAGCGCGGGCTGTCCGGCCTGCTCGTTCACCACTAGCACTGGTGGAGTTGTTGGCTGGCCCTGCCACGGATAACGAAAGACACGATAACTCGCTTGCAACCCGCCAATGGTCATTTCGAATGCCTTGGTTCCGTTAGGCAGGACTTCAGTCACGCTGGGATTCAGAGCCGTTCCCCAACCCAGCAGTGTATTGCCGTTCGGCAGTCGTTGAACCCGACCCATCGCATACGAATACGTGTCAGGGGTATTACGGAAGTACCAAACCAGGGTTGCCGTTTTATTAACCTCATCAAGTTGATACTCCACCCCGCGCGAATAGGATGGCGTGCGGTTGACTCTATTATCGAACAGCGTAATATCGCCATTCGGTAAGCGGCGGATGTCATGCTGCATTGAAAACTCGCCCGGATCATTGGTGAAGTTAAATTGATTGTTTTTGCCGCCTAAGCGCCATATAATAGCTCCGCTTTGCCGGTCAATCTTCGTTACTTCATCCATATGCCGCTCAGAGACTAACAGATTGCCATCGGCGTCAGGTTCGATCGCATTTGCATGTACATAGTCAATCGTTGCGGCGGTAAGGTCTTGATTTGTATCCGTGATCTGGAAATGATCCCAGCTACGCCACTGGAAAACAACATTCTTCGCTGTGTCGAGTTCTTGAACGATGATCCCGATGACTGTAGCTGCTGGATTCCCGCCCGGCACTATCGTGCTCATATCAACAGTTTCCGGGTCATCGCCTAACACCAAGGCGTGCCCATTCGATAACAGTTGCAGTTCATGACCATCCGTCGTATAGCCGTTGCCTGCTGCATAGCTACCGACCACCGTATAAGACGGATCCATCGCTTGAAAGTAGCCGAGGGAGTTATCAAAGTACGTCAGCAAACCGTTTCCCTGCTTCTTAAAATCAAGATCCCACGAGCCTGCAGTTCGCCGCTGGTAATAGACCGGTTGACCACTATTATCGAGGATGAGCAAGTACGGTGTTGCCGCAGCAGGATCTACGAAGTTCAAACTGGCCAGAAAAAGGTACCCATCATCGGTATGATTTGCGGGTACGCTAACTGTGATCGGCGGAAAGTCGGAGGGCACGGTTACATAGGGTGACACTTGGGCCAGCTTAGGCTGTTGCGCACGCGCAGCTGCGGGAAGCGCCGCTTGAGGCACAGACAAAATATCGCTCATCGTACCGGTTGGCATGGCGACTGCCTTGGGTGACGTCGTAAAGCTGAAGGATGTCCCGCCGAGTGGATCACCACCTGCGCTACGCAAGCCCGTGTCGAGCGTTACATGCACAGCTTCCCCAAAGCGAAACGGCTGCAGGGGCTTGAAAATCACGGTTTGCTGATCGTCAGCTAGCACGGCTTGCCCAGCATGCTGACCACTCTCTGCGCCCACAACGTGAAAGAAGCTACTTGTAACGGCGCTCCGACTAAGCAATGCACCCTGGCGTAGGGCAATCGTGGTTGTGGGCGAGACGAACCGAGCACCGGGCTGTGGATCAATGTAGACGAAGGCTGTGTGGGCCTGTGTCTGCGCCTGAATGCTGGTCAAGACCAACATGACGACGAGAACGAGTGCTCGTACCTGCTTCATCCTAGGCTCCTTTGGTATCGGCGCGGGTCGCTTGTGCAGAAGACAGATCACACGCCATTGTGCCTCAGCCCTAGTAGTGCTGAGCACGGAGCCTTCTCTTCCCGCAACGACATTGTATCCCCGATAGAAATGATGCGCCACCTCACTCTTTCGACGCGCGGTGTGCAGTTCGAAGACACGCCACATGTCATGGCGCAAATGCCGTCCTATGACCTTTGGATGGCATTTTTCCGCGCCTCTGAGCACAACTATCTGGGGCTCATGAGTGAAGTGCCGCGCACGGATAGTGCCACGTAAATTGGGATCAGTTCTCGCTTCGCACGGTTTTATAGCCGACGCTCATCTCGGTGGGGCGGCGTCGACGTGCCTAGGGCCTGGTCGGTGCTCAAGGTCTCGATTTTCGTGATCTTTATATGAGACGGTCTTCCGCGCGGTCCTGTGGAGCATAGCCCAACACGTCCTGGGTATGCTTGATATCCACAAGGTTGTACAGGTTGTCGGACTGTCCAAAGAAGACATCGAAGCGCAAACTGTCGGGCGCTGTGATGCAGCGCTCGACCAGTTGCACCACATCACGCTGGCTGCACCACAGGCTGCGCGCGCTCGGGATGGCCGAGACCGTTGGCCGGTGCGGCAGTTGATCATCGGTCGTTACCCAGCCGATTCGTAGGCAAATGCATGATAAGCCGTGTGTGTAAGCATACATATGGGCGAGCGCCTCGCCGAAGATCTTGCTGCAGGCATACTCGTTCAATGGGCGCGTCGGCTGCAAATGGGTAATCGGTGGGATGGGTGCCGGCGTGGGAGCACTCACCTGCGTGGCAAAGAGCGAGCTATAGGATTCATCCGCACAATACCCGAAGACCACCTGGTTGGTGCTGGCATAAATCACGCGCTTAACGCCTGCTAGGCGGCTAGCTTCGAACAAGTGCTGTGCGCCGACGATATTATTGTTGAGCACACTCTCCCAACCGGCGTGACCATCCGGATCTGCGGCCATATGAACGATCACATCCATGCCTGTTACGGCGCGTTGCACCGCCGCGAAATCGGTCAAATCGGCCAGGTGCAGCCTCTCAGGAGGTATTTCACAAAAGTTCCAGGTTGGAGCGCGGTCCGAGGGTGTCACGCGCCTGACCATGCCATAGGCATTATAGACGTCGGGCTGCGCGGCCAGCCGCGCATACACCAAGTTGCCGATCAGCCCATACGCGCCGGTGACCAGCACCTTGGTCTTGCTCAGTGGTGGTGTCATCGTGATCCTTGCTGCCCTTACTCAGGACCAAACGGAAAGCTATCGACATCGCCTTCAATCGCTTTAAGGAGGATCGAGATCTCACGCTTGTCGTCGTCATCCAGCGCATCGACTCCGGCCGGTGCACGTTCGACTGTCGAGGTAAAGATGCCCCGCCGCTTGAGGATATAGCGCATGAATGGATGCGTTTCACGGATGATCAGCGGCAGCAGGCGACGGTGGAGATCGCGGGCAGCGTCTTCGTTCCCAGCCCACCACAAGTTCATGACTTTCGCCAACAGATCGGCGACTTCACAGGCTGGCATACAGCCGTTCGCCCCGCGGCGTAACTCGTCCGGCAAGACCTTGCCGCCGAAGCCACCGAAGATCGTCTTGACACGGTCGCCAAGCAGCGCATGAACCTCGGCAATATGCCGCGGGCCGGGCGGTCGCTCTTCCTTCACATACTCGATCTGCGGCACCGCCTCGATCAGCCGGACGATCTGTTCGCCGGTCAGAGGCGCGTAGGTTGCGGCGTTCTGGAGGATAATCGGGCCATGGTAGGCCTCGGCCAAGCGGTGGAACATCTCCATGGCGATAGTAGCATCAGTACGAGCCGGGGCCATCGCGATAATTGCGTCGGCTCCGGCTTGCTCTGCCGCGCGGGCGAACTGCAGCACCTGCGGCACCGACACGCCTGAGCAGCCAAAGACCACCGGGAGCCTGCCGTTGACCTCCTCGAGCACGACATCGAGGTGGCGAATACGCTCTTCTTCCCCCAGAAAATAGAATTCGCCGACCATTACCGGCCAGACAATACCGTGCTGGCCACTGCGACAGCAGAAATCCGCAGCCGAGCGGAGGTCGTTCGTATGGATGGTATAGTCTTCGTTATAGGGGGTCGGCAGCAGGCCGAAAACCCCTTTCAGGTGCTCAAAGTGGGCCATAGGCTAGCTCCTGTGTTCGGACCCATGCTACAAGTCCTGGTCCCAGCGTAGGTCGGGTTGCCAGAAGCCGAGCTTGGGTGTATTCCACGCCTCGGTCGGCTCGAAGAGACCGGGGAACCGCAGGTTGGCCTCGATCCCATCATAGTTGAGGTCAACGCCCAAGCCCGGTTTCTCTGGGACCGCTACATAGCCGTCTTCCAAATAGTTCTCCGGCAGGCCGGTCACCAGATCCGGCCAAAAGGGCAGATCGAGCCCGTGATGCTCCAGGGCAACAAAACTGGGAATCGCGGCAGCACAGTGAAGATTGGCCATGAAGGCAATCGGTGACCCGGCAAAATGCAGCGCCGTGGGTATTCCATAGCGCTCGGCATAGTCCGCGATCTTCTTGGTCTCAAGCATACCACCGGAGGTGAGCAGATCGGGGTGGATGATATCGACTGCACGTTGCTCAATCAGTTCGCGGAAGCCTTCCCAGAGGTACAGTTCCTCACCGGCAGCGGTTGGAACTTTAAGGGCATCAGTTACCTGCTTGTGACCTGCAATGTCCCACCATGGCATCGGGTCTTCTAGCCAGGCCAGCCCAAAGGGTTCCATGGCTGTGCCGAGTCTGATGACTTCCTTCGCGGTCATATAGCCGTGGCCGAAATGGTCGGTGCATAGGGCAATGTCCCAGCCAGCGGCCTCACGCACTGCTGCCACGATTTCTACGGCCCGTGCAATCCCTCGGTCGGTGATCTTTGTGCCACTACCCGTGCCGGGCGCACGCCACTGTTTCCCTAGCTCGTACTCGAATTGCGTAGGCCGTCCGATTGTACCGCCAGCCTGTCCCTCGAAGAACTGCGGTCGAATATCAAACTTGATAAAGGTGAGACCCTTCGCTTTGCGCGCTTTGATACGTTGCGCATACCCTTCAGGCGTTGCATTGGCAGGAGCAGGGGTGTCTGCATAGATCCTGACCTTGTCGCGGTACTTGCCGCCCAGGAACTGGTAGCAAGGCACGCCGTAGATCTTGCCGACGAGATCCCAAAGCGCCATCTCGATGCCACAAACCCCGCCGGCCTCGCGCCCCCAATGACCGAACTGCTTCATGGCACGGAAGATCATGTCCACGTTGCAGGGGTTTTGCCCAAGCAGCATGCTCTTGAATTGCAGAGCATTCTCTTTGTGGCCAGCGTCGCGCACCTCGCCGAGGCCGTAGATACCTTGATTCGTATCAATGCGGATGATGGGATAGTCGTAATTACTGGCGACGACCGCGATGCGCATATCGGTAATCTTGAGATCCGACGGGCGAGAATTGGTATTAATAACGTTCTCGACCTGGCCTTGACGGTTCTGATCTTCAGCCCCGTTCGTCATGTTGTACTCCTTTGTCCAACGACACTTACTGAGTCCTATACAGTTGAGCACTGCCGCCGTGCTACGGGCTCGGCAACAATGATAACGGACCATGCGTAGCAACCGGGTGCCGTACATGGTCCGTCCTTGGTGCTCAGCCAACCAATTTACGGCTGGACGGCCTTTAGGTTCGTGACCACCAACATCCCAGTGTGCGCCCAGTAGGCACCATTGGTACCGGCAGCCAGGTTTTCTTTCGTCGGCCAGTTTGTCCAGTAGGTTTGGTTGTAGGGAATACGATGCAGCCACTGAATAATCGGCACATCGAGCGTGTCCCGCCAGTAGACCTCTAAGGCCTGCACAGCCAGGGCCTGGAACTTGGGATCGTCAGATGGTAGCGGGGCCATCGCGTCGACAATCTTGTCAAACTCGGGATTCTTGTAGCGCGAGAAGCGGCCATTACCAGCACCGGTACCAATCGGCGCGCTGTAGCGGCTGTGAAAGAGTTCGAAGGCCGCGTATGGATCTTTCAGGCTGGCACCATGGCCGAACAGATAAAAGCCAGGCTTGCCGTCGGCCATATTCTGATAGGCATCGGTGCCAAAATTAACGCTGGCATCAAAGCCACCAGCCTTCAGCATTTCGACCAGCACCGGTGCGATGTCGCTGTGAATGCCTTCAAAGCCGTTGATGACGCCTGATACGGTCTTGCCATCCTTCTCCCAGAGACCGTCGCCATTCTTCTTGAAACCGGCACCGGTCATGAGCTTGGCGCTCTGGTCCAGGTCGAAGGCACCGGGCTTGTATTTGGCCTCAAGCGCCTTGACCGCCGGCGAATCAACGAACTTCTGCAAACCGGGATACAGCGGGAAAGGATAGATCGTGGCGATCTTCGTGCCTTCATACAGGACTTCGTTGATCTGGTCGCGGTTAATCGACAGACTGATCGCCTTGCGGACATTCGGATCGTTATAGGGTGCCAGTTGCGTGTTCATCCATAGCGAGTTCGGCCACCAGTCCAGATAGCCGTAGGGCGATACATTACCGGCATGACTTGTAACCTTGGGATTTTGCTTAAGAATGTTGCCAATCACGGAACTGCGCATGTCGAGCGATGCGTCTAGTTCGTTGTTGACAACGCGCTGGGCAATCGTGTCCATGGATTGGGTACCAATGTTGCTAAAGACGATGCGTTTGACGTCGGGCACCTTGGCAATACCGGCCTTGATAGCCCACCAGTCGGGTCGTAGGTCATAAATCTTCTGGTTTTTGTCCCATTGCACGAGGCTATACGGGCCCGAGTGTGGCATCTCTAGGCCACCGGCGAAGGCGCTCATGTCCGACTGCTTACTTAGTGTGTGCTCAGGGACGATGGGGATACCGGTGTCGAACTTCAGTGTTAATACTTCGAACTTGAAGCGCGGTGATGGCAGGTTGAAGTTGACGGTGATGTTCTGGTCGTCGTCGGCCTTGACGTCTTTCACGAACTGCACAAACTGAGCGTGGTAGGGCAACTTCTCGTTTTTCGATTGTCCGTCGAAGGTAAAGACGACGTCCTTCGATGTCACGGGTTGTCCGTCGCTCCACATCGCTTCCTTGCGCAGCTTGATCTTCAACTGCGTGAAGTCGGCATTATAGGTCATGCTTTCGGCGAGCCAGGGAATTTCTTTGTCAGCGAAGATGCCAAAGTAGGAGAGGCCTTCCCACATCATGGCATTCCCTTCCTGGTGTGTATAGCCAGTCGTTGCCCATGGGTTAGTCACCCCAATCGGTGAGGCGACACCGTGACCAAAGATCACGGTATGGTTGCGTGGGACATCTTTGAGCGGGCCGGCAGAAATGGGTTGTGGCTCCGGTGTTGCTGATGCCGCGCTGGTTGCCGCAGCAGCGGTGGTTGCGGCGGGGGCTGCAGTCGTGGCAGCCGCCGCCACAGTTGCCGGTGCTGCAACGGTGGCGACTGGGGCGGAAGTTACAGGAGCAACTGCCACGGTGGCGGCGGGAGCTTCCGTTGCCGGCTGCGGAGCAGCGGGGGCTTGAGTTGCCTGCGTTGCTACCGGCGCAGCTGTTCCACCGCACGCTGCCAGGACCATGATGAGAATTGCCACGGTAGAGAGGGATTTGAATCTGATCATCATTGATTACGTCTCCTCGATGTATACGCGTTGTTCGGGTTCCATCACTTTAATTGTTCCACTGCTGCGTTGGCTATCTCTATACTAGCTGCCCTTTCACTTGACGCTCCGCATCAGCGATCCAGCGTCGATCTCTGCTACCCGTCAGGACTACCCCCCCCTGCCTCTTGACCTGCGATAGGCAACACGCGGGTCGCCACGAGTGCCGCTAAGAAATCGGCATACATGACCGGTTGCCACAGCCAATAATCGGCACCTTCGCCACGAGCACGGGCCTCGTCTGCCATGGCTGAGATGATCGTAATCGGGATCCCTTGGGTCGTATCATGCTCTTTGAGGCATCGCAAGCTGGACCAGTCGGCATCAGGCCCCCAGAGCAGATGCAGAAACACCATCGCTGGCCATTCCCGCAGCGACCCCGCTAGGGCTCGGTCGATGCTACCGTCATTGACGACCCGGCACCCACTCCATTCACCATAGCGCTTGATCAGATAAATAAACTCCGGATCCGAGGCAATTAGGAGCAGGAGCGGACGCTTAACCGGCGGCATACCTGCATCCTTTTGGTTTACCGGGGTGTCAACCTACTCTCTAGCATAGGTCTCATACCGCCGAGTGTCTTGCTCAAAAGCGCGATGTTTTTTGTTGATTTCCGTGATTTCACGATCGCTTCGAACGCCGGTAAGCATGCGGGGTAACGCCAACTTCGCGATGGAAGGCCCGGCTGAAATTGGCAAGATCGGCAAAGCCGACGTCGAGGGCAATCTCGGTGATACTGCGCATACTTTCTTCCAGCAGCGTTCGAGCGCATTCGATTCGACAGCGAATGAGGTACACCATCGGTGTCACGCCCGTCTCTTGACGGAAGCTCGCTGTGAGATGGTCGGCGCTCATGCCAACGTAGGCTGCAATCTGATCACGTGTAAGTGCTTCAGCAGAGTGGCTATGGATGAAGGCAGCCGCACGGCGAACGAGTTGTTGCGTCGTGTTGCCCAACTTGCGCTTCTGAGCTAATGCCGACGCGATATGTCCCAAGATCTCGTTGACATTGAAGAGGCCTTTATTAAGAAGCGCTGCCACACCGCCATTGAGACGAACCAAATCGTCTTCGCTCAGCACTCGCCCTGTGAGTACCACCACCGGCACATCCAACGTCGCAGCTCGGGCACGCATCGCAGCCAATACGCCGAAGCCATCCAGCCCTGGCATGACAAGATCGAGCAGTACAAGATTCGGACGTAGATGGTTCATCAGCGCCAGCGCCTCGGTCCCACTGTTCGCTTGGAGGATGCGGCACGTCGGTAAGTGCTGTTGGATCACGCGCATGTTGAGGGCCGCAGTCTCAGGGTCGTCGTCAACGACCAGAATAGTCCCGGCTCCCGGCCTCTGACCATCCACGATATCCTCACGATCGGTCAGAACGACGAGTGACTGATCAACGGCCCGTTCAAGGAACTGCTTTGGTTGACCCACACTTGCGGAAATCAGTGGCAGTGTGAAGTAGAACGTCGCTCCACTATCTTCCTCACCCGATGAACGGACGCCGATCATGCCGCCGTGCTGCTCGACCAGCTGCTTACAGATGGTCAAGCCCAAACCTAGTCCGC